>WGCQ01000190.1 GCA_015493765.1 Deltaproteobacteria bacterium | reverse complement strand
TCTTCCGGATCCCGCCTGGGTGGTATCTACCAGTGAAGCCCAAAAGCACTTAAAATTTAACAAGAAATAAAAAATGATTTTTAGTATATAAAACATTTTCGGATTTTCACTCCTCCCCCACCACCCCACACAAACGGGTCCGACTTTGGCCCTGACGACCGGCTTGACGAGCCGGACAGGCCCAAGGGGTCGTTGCGAGACCTTATTTTTCGACCGGTCCGCGTCATCGGATTGTGAGGACCAGCCCGTAGGGCCGACCGAAGGGAGTTCCGCAACAAAGGTCGAAAAATAAGGCCGAGGCCGGCGAGGAATCAGGGAGTCAGGGCCACAGTCGGACCCAATCAGCTGATATGCATCGCATATCAAACTCAAATCCCAATCCATTACCCAGGCTAATTCCGGAAGAGCCATATTTTGTATCAGAAAAATAAATTTAAAAAATTTTTCTTCCGGATGCCGCCTGGGTGGTGACATATTGCGTAACGTACGCGGGCACAATGAGAGGCCCAAGGAGCGTAGTCCCTGAATTCGACGCACCAGGCGGCCAGGAAACGAGTGGCAATAACGGTGGCAAGGGATCAACAGCATATCAACGGCGTTTTGAACCGTTCTTGCCATGCCTGGCTCCGTGCCTCTTTAAGATGGCTTTGATGTATCTATTGTGGGCCATATCTAACGGCGTCATGCCATACCGGTTTCTTGCATTAACATTTGTCCCGTGTTCTATCAAAAGCCTGACCGATCCGGCACGACCCATCCAGGCAGCCCAGTGCAAGGGCAACCACCCGGCATCATTCGCTGCATTTATGTTTCCAGCATCCCATTTTGCCCCTGCATTCTCCAGGATTTTTACGATTCCAGGATTCTTAGCCACATACAAGGGAACCCAGCCGTACCTGGTCTTTGCATTGACCTTGGCCCCGTGTTTTATCAAAATCTTTACGACCGCGGCATGGCCCTCCTTGGCGGCCTCGTGTAGAGGTGTCCACCCTTTTTTGTCCCTTGCATTGACATTTGCCCCCAGTTCCAACAGTACCCTCACCGTATTCGCATGTCCCCGGTAGGCCGCTACGTGCAAAGGGGTCCATCCTCCCCTATCTGTTACATTTATGTCTGCCCCGTGTTTTACGAGGAATTTTGCTACCTGTGTATGGCCGTTCTCAGCAGCAAGATACAGGGGTGTAGAGCCATCCTCGTCCCTTGCATTCAGACGTGCTCCATGCTGTATCAGTAAGTTTGCGATCCTGGTATCTCCTTTTTGGGCTGCAAGATGTAAAGGTATCGCATCATCTTCGTCTTCTGCATTTACATCCGCCCCTGCTTTCAGCAAGGCCCTAACTCCTTGCAGGTCTCCATGCGCCATTGCCCTCCACAACGCCTTATTGAGCCCGGATTTTGTTCCTGGCAGTCCCCTGGCCGATAGCGGAGAGGAAAGCGCCAACACAAAGGCAAGTCCACACAACGGCGCCCATGATTTAAACACCAATCTTCTCATTCATTTCCTCCATAATTCCATCCAATGTATTATATAATCAAAAATGGTTGCCTACAACCCTCTACCGGTCTCCCCCAAAATTACCTGTCAAATTTGAGTACAAAGGGCGCCGCAAGCGGCCCATATGCTTCGTCATGCTCACCAATCTGGGTCCCGGGCCGTACTTTACACACCCTCCGCCCACATCCAGGTTGACCTCAACCGACTTTTTATGTACCCTCGGCAATGTATTTAGGGAAAGGTACGTGACAGTGTTAAAAACAACGCAACGCAATATAGTTAAAAACAATACAAAAGGGACACGTCCCGTTATTGTGGGATACGATATGGTTTCCCCTTTGGGCACGGAGTTGGACGAACAATGGCGGCATGCGATTGAGGGAATTAGCGGGGTGGGGCCTCTGACCCGCTTTCCGTTACCCGATGGTTTCCCGGTGCGAATTGCGGGCCAGGTACCTGAATTCGATGAAAGCCCATACCCGTTTTTGAAGGCCAGGGAAATGAATCACTGGACCTCCCCGATCTTCAAACACGCTCTGCTGGTTGTGCACCGGTCCCTGGGCATGGCAGGCATTGAAATCACCCCGGATGTGGCACCCAGGACAGCAGTGACCTTCAGTACGGCCATTGGCGGGCTGGATGCGGTGCTGGCGGCCGACCGCATCATGCAAAAATCAGGACGCCTGCCCAACCCGTTTGTTGACCCGAATTCGTGTATCAACATGGTTACGGGCAAGGTTTCGATCCTGACCCATGCCACGGGTCCCATTGCCACCACGATCACGGCATGCGCCACTGGCAGCACCTCGATGATGATCGGAGCCATGTTCCTGGAAACGGGCCAGGCCGATGTGGCCATTTGCGGTGCCGTGGACTTTCCCATCATGGAGCCCATAGTGGCCGGCTTTGCCACCATGAACGGTGCCTACAAAACCCGCGATCCCGGCGAACCGCCCGCCGCGGCCAGCCGGCCTTTTTCAAAAAACCGGCGGGGCTTCGTGGTTTCCGAAGGCGCTGCCGCAATCATACTGGCGACTCCTGAATTTGCCAGGGTACACGGACTGACCCCGATTGCCGAACTTGCAGGGTGGGCCAGTACTGCGGACGCATACCATTTTGTGGCGCCGAATCCGGAAACCGTGGGCCGGTGCATGTCAATGGCATTACAACACGCCGGTATCGCCCCGATCGACGTGGATGCGGTAAATGCCCACGCCACGTCAACCAAGGTCGGCGACCAGGTAGAGGCCAGGATGCTAAACGAGGTATTCCGGGGCAGGATTCCACCGGTAACGGCCAACAAGTCCTTGACTGGACATTGCATGGGCGCATCCAGTGCAGTGGAAAGCGTGCTTGCCCTGCAGGGCTTACGTACGGGGAAATTACTGCCAACCATAAACCATGTGCCCGATCCACAGTGCCCGGTGGAGGTCTCTGCGCAGGCCGTTGACCTGCCACAGGAATTCGTACTAAAAAATGCCTTTGGCTTCGGTGGTGCAAATACCTGTTTGGTTTTCCGGCGTATGGATTGAACTGTCGATGGCAAGAGGTTTGTTTTTGAATACACAGGAGATTTCATGAAAGCACCATTGAACAGGCGGGTTTTTGTAGTAGGCTATGATGCGGCCACCCCGCTGGGATCGACATTTCAAAAGACTTGGGACCAGGCTGTACAGGGCAAAACCGGGTTTCGTAAACTAACCCGCTGCGAGGTGGATTCCATGGCCAACGTGGTGGGCGAAATCCCGGACTGGGACCCTGGCAGCCTGGATTTCATCACGAAAAAGGATGTTTACAACTGGGATGCGGCCTTTGTTCACCTGACAATGGCCGTGTGCAAGGGCGCACTGGACGACGCCGGTATGGAAATTCTCCCTGAAATGGCCTCCAGGACCGCATGCATGATAGGGTCATCCCTGAACGGACACGACGCGTTTCGCAATGCAATGTTGACCCTGATGGACAGGGGGCCCAAACGTGTCAGTCCCTATCTGCTGCCGAATCTGTGCGCGAATGTGCCTGCGGGCAAGGCCGGCATGCTGCTGAAGTTTACGGGCCCCATTTTTTCCCCCCAGGCTGCCTGCGCATCCGGCAATTATGCCATAGGCCTGGGGGCACGGATGATCCGGGATGGTGACGTGGATTTCGTCATGGCCGGTGGGGTGGATGCACCGCTAATACCCGAGATTATCCATGGCTTTGCAAACATGAAGGCCACTATCCGCGTAACGCCCAATGACCGTGCCTGGGATGACCCGTCGCAGGCTTCCAGGCCGTTCAGCAAAGACCGCAGAGGCTTCGTGCTGTCCGAGGGCGCAGGGGTGATGGTGCTGGCCTCGGAGGATGCCGTACGCGCTTACGGACTTACGCCAAGGGCCGAGGTCATTGGCGTGGGGTGGTCCTCGGATGCCCACCATTTCACGAAACCCAATCGTCCCACGATCATCCGGGCCATGCAGGAGGCCATAGAGGACGCGGGCTTGCAACCCCAGGACATCCAGTACATCAACACCCATGGCACATCCACACCGGTCGGGGACTTAAACGAGGTCATGTGCATCAAGGAGGTCTTTGGCCCGCACATCGCGCACATTCCACTGTCGTCTAACAAGTCCCAGATCGGACATACCCTGGGCGCTGCCTCCGCCATCGAGGGCGCCCTGACAATCGAAGGCATGAAACGGGGGGTCCTGCTGCCCACCATGAATCACATACCTGACCCTGAACTATCCGGGGTGGACGTGATACCCAACGAGGCCCGCAAGGCCCACTGCGAGATCGCCCTGTCCAATGCCTTTGGGTTCGGTGGCACCAACAGTTGTATCGTGTTTCGGGGGGTATAATGCGGCCCAAACCGTTTGTACCTGTTGTGGTGAAGCAGGGCGAGCCCTTTGTCAGGGACCAGGGCTCCGGGTTGGTGTGGCACCGGGTCTTTCACCGTCCACTGTATGCCGATACGGACCGCTCCGGTGCGGTTTACCACGCAAATTACCTGCGGTATTTCGAACTGGGACGGGCCAGCCTGATGCGGGACATCGGCTATCCCTACAACGACGTGGAAGGGGCCGGCTACCTGTATCCGGTGGTGGATACCAGGTTGTTTTATCACCGTCCGCTGTTTTACGATGAACCGATATGGGTCAACACCAGGCCTGCTGAACTGCATCGTGTCAAGGTCAAATTCGATTACATCATTACTCACGCAAAGACCGGGGACGTGCTTTGCAGCGGCTACACCATGCATTGTGCGGTTGATTCCAACGGACGTGTCGTACCCGTGGACCAGGCCACGGTACGGTTGTGGCGCGAATTCCCCGAAAAACACACCGAAAAATAATGATACCCGAGGGGAAAATCCGGTTTAAAATCAAGATACCGCCATGGATTTCGGACCATCGGATCCAGGACCGGGTCGTCATGCCTGCCGTGCTCATGTTGCACGAAATATCCCTCAGGCTGGGTCCTGCGTTTCAGGAGGTCAGGAATGCGGATTTCCTGCGATTCCTGGGGGCCGAAGGTGGTCGGAATACGCAATCGGTTGACGTGGTTCTGGACATAAAATCCATTCAAAACGATGAAATGCAAATCGCCTTGATTTCGCGTATCCACGCGGGCAGGATCACCCGTACCCTTACCCACATGACCGCAATTTTTGGCACACCTACTGACAAAAATGTCATACCACCGGAACTGGCCGCCGCCCCGGAGGGGCCAGGCATCTGCGTGCCTGAATCCACATTTTACAAGGAAATCATCCCTTTCGGCCCGGTATTTCACAATGTACACGACCCTGTTTTTATCACCCCGGGGGGCGCCACAGGCAAATTGACGGGTCCCGGTGATATTGGCCTTTCGGAGGGTCCGCTGGGCTGTCCTTTCATCCTGGATGCCGCTTTTCACCTGTGTTCCGCCTGGACCCAGCGATACCATGGAGTGCGAACGATACCCGTTGGTTTCAAACGCCTTCAAATCGTGCGACCGGCTCGTTGCAACGAGGCGCTATGGGCCAGGGTAATTCCCGCAGGCCGTACCAGGGCCGATGACAACCACATATTTTCATTCGATTGCTACATCCACGACAACCTGGGAAACCAGTTGATCACATGTCAGGGGGTTAGAATGCGGCCCTTGACAGACGGACAATGGCGGCCACCGCAGTGGTTTTGCGCAAAACAAGACCGGGTCCTCGACGTATTCGACCGGTATACCCTGGGCACCGTGGTCATGGAATCAGGTGCGGTCACACCGGTTGCAAAGGCGGCGCTGACGCCCAGGGAACAAAAACGCTTCAACACCCTCGGAGCGGTCAGGGCCCGGTCATTCCTGGGTGCACGCACGGCCTTGAAAACCCTGGCTCGCCGACTGGGAAACACCAAGGCGTCAATCCAGACCCTGGACGCGGACATGGTACGACCAATAGTGGACATACCTGGCATTCGGGCATCCGCATCGCATGACAACAGGTTCGTATTCGCTGCCGCTGCGACCGTGCCCATAGGCGTGGACGTGGAACAAATCACGCCCAAGGCACTGCGTGGAGGCAGGCTGTTTCTGGACCCAACAGAACAAGGCCTTGCAGGCGATTGCGAGGAAATCGCGACCAGGATATGGACCATCAAGGAGGCCGCTGCCAAGGCCATGAACTGGCACCTGGCCAGGTCATGGTCCCTGACCAGGGTGCAGGAAACAAACGCATATCAAAGCCGGGTCCTGGTGGATGGCCGCAGCGTGATTGCCAGGCACGTAAAACTGGACAACCATATATTCACGGTTTTGACCCTCGGGGAGGCGTCCTGATGTGGCGCATGTTTTTGGCCCTTGTCCTGGCCTACCTGGCAGGTTCCATCAATTTTGCCATCCTGGTACTGCGACTGACAGGCCACGTGGACCCGCGGTCCAGGTTCAGTGGAAACGCGGGAACCACGAATGTTTACCGCATAGCAGGGCCATTCTGGGCAGTGGTTGTATTGCTGCTGGACACGAGCCGGGCCATGGGTGTGGCTGCACTGGCCGTGTGGATGCTGCCCGCTTACATGGTGCCCTGGGCGGCCCTCGGCCTGGTAACCGGCAATGTCTTTCCCTGTTTCCACGGCTTTAAGGGCGGTAAAGGGGTGGCAAATTTCCTGGGATTCGGCCTGTTTACGGCACCCCTGTGGGCAGGGATTGCCAGTTTGTCCTGGGTGCTGGTGTACCTGGCGTCCAAAAAACCGTTTTTAGGGTCTTTTGCCATGGTCACGGCCGTTGGTATCGGGTTGATGGATGCGGCGGCCTGGACTCCAACCGGTATTGCCGCTACAACAGTGACCCTGGCCTTGATCGTGTGGGCACACAGGCAGAATATCAGGTCAGTCGAAATACATACCAAATTCAGTGGCCGTGGCCGTTGACCGTGGCCGTGGCCGTGGGGATCGCGGTGAAAACGGAAGTCGTGAAGCGCAGGCGGACTCCCGGGATCGCCGGCTTCCAGCCGGCCTTTGCAGTGGCCGGGGCCGTTGGCCGTGACCGTTGACCGTTGGCCGTGGGTATCGCGGTGAAAACGGAAGTCGTGGAGCACAGGCAGCCTCCCGGGATCGCCGGCTTCCAGCCGGCCTTTGCAGTGGCCGTGACCGTTGACCATGATACAACAGTCCGGTTTTCCGGACTCCTCCGGACTGATGGTCCGGATTTCCAAACCGTTTATTTTTGTGATTAAACACACATAATTTCATAACCAATTGATTTTACACGGTTATAGTGTTTGATATGAGTTATGGCACATTCATTGCAAGTTATACCGTGTCCCTTTCGGGACGTTTGACAGGGCGACCGCGGTGGTCAAACAGCGCGCGCGGGGTGTAACCCCACAGACCTTTGGTGGTGGAACAGGTCTGTCCCCGGACCTGGATTT
>WGCQ01000189.1 GCA_015493765.1 Deltaproteobacteria bacterium | reverse complement strand
TCGCATATCAATAAAAAATCTTGCAATTCAAAAAACGCTATAAATGCATGCAAATATGCTGCTATGGCTACCAAATGCTTACCCTAATCCCCTGTACACCTATTTTGTCAGAATTGATGATTTTGACCCTTGGTTTTGTAATGTTTTGATAAACAACGTGTTCTAAAAATAACCTCACATCGAAGATTCCTCGGGTATCAATACATCTGTCCAAGCGCCCGATTTTTTGCTAAACTCCATCACGGATTGCATGGAGGTAAATAATGGCTTTGAATTTCGACTGTATCGGGGTCCGTCATGGCCCGGTAAAATTTTCCTATACCAGCAAGGACGTGATCCTGTACGCACTCAGTGTGGGTGCGGACCACAACGCCCTGAACCTGGTGTACGAAGGCGACTTCGACTTTGCCGCTCTGCCCACATTTGCCGTGGTGCCCATCACATCGCTGATGTTTGATGCGATCGATGTATTAAACGCTGACCTGACCAGGCTGCTGCACGGCGAGCAGGAAAACATCATACATCGTCCCCTGCCCACGGAGGGTGAACTGGAAACCTGGTGGTGGGTGGACGCTATCTACGACAAGGGCAAATCCGCGCTTGCAGTACTTAAATCGGAAACCCACGATAAAAAGGGCCTGTTGTTCGAAAATATTGTCAGTATGTTCCTGCGAGGGGCAGGTGGATTTGGTGGTGAACGCGGACCCAGGCCCGAGGACGCCACCCCTCCGGCCGACAAGACGCCGGATTTCGAGGTCACTACGCCCACTCTGCCCTACCAGTCATACCTGTACCGGCTCAATGGCGACTTGAATCCACTGCATGCATCACCCGAGTTCGCAAAAATGGCCGGTTTTGAGCGTCCCATCCTGCACGGGCTGGCCACGTATGGTTTCGCTGTGCGGGCATTCATCAATGCGGTGAACAAGGGCGATCCATCCCGGGTCAGGCGGGTTGCAACACGCTTTTCCGGTGTGGTTTATCCGGGTGATACGATCATCACCAAGGGATGGCAGGTCCATGACAAAAAATGGGTGCTCACTGCGGAAACCGACCGTGGTGTGACCGCACTCAGCAATTTTGTGATCGAGACAAGGTAACCCCAAATTACCTGTCACGAACCGGTCCGAAACAGTCCGGAAATCCGGACCATGGGTCCGGACACAGTCCGAAAAACCGGACTCCTGAAAAATAAATCCATTTAAAAACAATAAGTTATTTTTGGCACGAATTTTGAATACATGGCTTGCGTGAAACTGATTACCGCATCCATATTCATCCTTGTGGCGTGTGTCCGGGGCCTGTATGCCCAGCCGATCGATTTCGACCCCGAGCATGAATACCCGCATACCCCTTTGGAGGCACAGCAAAGGTCGTTCTGGTTGCGTATGCAGGAGCCTGTAACAGGGATTGCCAACCTGGATACCGCGGCATGGGACTACAGAAACAGGCATCAAAGACTCGTATTGCTGCAAGCGGCGATCCATCACAAGGTGGATTGCGCAGTACAGGCGGGCTACCTGTACAAACAGGGGGCACGGGTGCCCAGGGGATATTGCAGGACGTTTTTTCACAAGTTCGGCCTTGGTGCGGGGTCCTTTAGTTTGAGGTGGCTGGACGGCTGGGCCATAAGTGGCGCAGGTTTTCGGACTGTCCGGTGGGGCCACACCATGGTGTTCCAGTTGAGGCCGCTGCCAAGGGCATATAACTACCAGGCCGTGGGCGGTGCAATGCTCGATTTTCACGACCGGAGGTTCAGTGTTTCCGGATTCGGCGGTGTGTTACTGGGCTCCATGGCACACTATCCCTTTGCCGGGGACACGCTGACCGCCGGGCTCCGTGTCTGGGGCAGGCCGGCCAAGGGGCTTGGCATTGAGGCGGCATTCGTGGACTACGGCTTTTACCAGCCATCCCTGTTGGGTGGTGTGCGACTGGGATGGTTGCGCAGGATACGGGCAATGGCCGTCTTTTCGTACAGGCACGGACGTCCGGGAGGCGCATTCATGGCAGCCGGGGGCTATACATGGACCTTGTTCAGCGTGGAGGCATTCGGTTTGTGGGTCACGGACGGATTCTTTTCGAGCCTGGGCAGAGTATTCAGCCCGTATGCCGGCGGCAGGGGACCGCGTGGGCCTTTGCACGAAGCCGGAGTGAAGGGTGGATTTAACTGGCACGGGCTTTGGGTACGCCTCCTGCTGGACACCAGGGGCATGGCCCACACCTCGCATGTCAGCATCGGTATGCAGTCAGGTTTCCGCAGCCGGTTCGTGAGGGTCGGACTGGGCGTGGACCGTGACTGGGTACTGCGTACGGACAGGAAATACTATGGCACGCGGACATGGGGGATCCGCTGCGAGTTGGCCGGCCATTACAGGGGTATCCATGCCTTTATCGAGGGGAACCTGAGGCTTTTACGGTATTCACCCATGGCTGGTCAATGGTTGGCCGGTTTGCGGTGGGGGCTGCATCGTGCACGGATAGAAGTCGGTTTTTCAGGGACCCATGGCGTGTATCCAGGGACTTCGTGGCAGAACTCCATGGGTGTATGGACCAGGTTTGATGTGCGGCTGTGGCGGCACCTGAGGCTGTCCGTATCGGACTGGGTATGGCGGGCCAACACGAAACAAGGCCATGAATACGGGTGGTCTGCCAGAGTGGCGATGATCGTTTTGTAGGAACCAACCAAATTGGAGGTGTGATATGCAAAAACTCTTTTTCGTGGCTGTCCTGTGCTGGTCAGTGGCCCTGTACGCCAGGGCACCGGGTGTACATGAGGTCCGCTTTACAGAGGTGATGGCGGACTCCGCCATGGGGATCGACTGGGTGGAACTGGCCAACCTGTCGAACAGTGAGGTGGACCTGAAAGGGTGCAGACTGCGGGCTGGACTGGTCAGGGTCAAGGAAACCAGGCTGCCGGAAATACCAATGGCACCAGGCAGGCACCTGTTAATCGCCGGTGCAGCATTTCCACGGGAATGCCCTGTAAAGGCAGACCTGGTGTGGAAGGGGTTAAACCTGCGCAGTTCCATGCCAGAGGCAGTGGAATTGTGGTGTCCCGTGGGCAGGCAGGGCAGGATAGTGGACAGGGTTTTGTTCAATTTGCATGCTGCCAAACACCAAAAAGGTGCCAGTATGGTATTTTGCCAAGGCGCCAAACAGCAATCCGGTATGATGCCAGGATGGGTCCAAACCAGTGCTCCGGCCTTTTGTTCGATACTTGGGGCCGATGATTTGGGCACGCCTGGCAATACGGGCGGATGCCCGGCGCCTGATACGACACCACGCATCCATCCGGGTGACGTGGAAATCACGGAAATCATGGTACAACCGGTATCAGGTACGCCCGAGTGGGTGGAACTCACGAACACCACGGGCAGTAAAATCACCCTGGATAAATGCAGCCTTCGGATCGGCACTGGCGAACAAGGCCGCGGCCTGGTACTGGACCATATAGGTATAGGCCCGGGAGAGGCCGTGGTACTGGCCGGTGCCCCGGGGGTCGCAAAAGACGGTGGCAGAGGCAGGGAATATGTGCTAAAAGGCCTGAGGCTGGTGGACAGCAAACCCCAGACATTGACGTTGTCATGCAAAGACAACGTGATTTGCCAGGCAGGCTACGACCCCGGGCAAGGGGAGGTCCAGCAAGGACACTCTATCTGTTTTGATTATGCAACAGACCCGGCCAGGCCGTCCGCAAAATGTGCTGCATCCAGCCTGAAGCCGTATTTTTCTGCACCCAACGGGGTGAATTACGGCACCCCGTTTGACCCGGCCCCGTGTGACCAGAATAGTCTGCTTGAATCCGAGGAGACACAGGCCCGTGGATGCAGTGTAAGTTTTGCACCCGGCAGCAGTGCAGGGGTATGGGCACTGGCATTGTTTGCCCTGTTGGTGGTGTTTTTCCAGCGCAAACGGAGGAATACAAGTATTCGTAATCCGTGATGTCATTGAGGACCGGCCCAGCATCCTGGATGACAAGCAGGCGGTCCAGGAAGGACTTTGTCACCACCGGGTGCACACCGCTACGGCCACAGGAAGGCGGGCGGGACGCCCGCGGTACAAGCAGGCGAGGCCGCCTGCGCTCCACGGCTTTCGTTTTCACCGGGATCACACGGCCAACGGCCAACGGCCACGGCCAACGGTCACAGCCACGGACACGGATACGGTATAGGGCCTCTGGCATCGGGGCTCGGGACGCAGCCTGCGGCTGCGCGGGACGGCCCTGCGGGCCTTCGGGAAGGCTCCCGTAGTA
>WGCQ01000188.1 GCA_015493765.1 Deltaproteobacteria bacterium | reverse complement strand
CGGCCAACGGACACGGACACTGCCACGGAATACGGATGTTAAACGACCCGGCTGGGGTAAAAATTTGGAATTTTTGCAGGATTAGAGCCGGAAAACCCCATCTTACCGTTGATTCTTGGGGTAATCTGATTTTTCACACATAAAAATCATCTCTATATTCAATCACTTGTTTGCAGCGCAGTTGGCTCATGGCCGAGGTCCATCCCAAATTACCTGACTAAATTCGGCAGTCGGTGGCCGGTAATGGGGTGGGGTTATTCACTCGAGTGGCATGAGGCCTTTTTAAGGATGCCGTAGTTACATCGCATACGGTGGATTTTGTTCAACCAGCGCTTGGTATAATACCCCCAATTGCGGGCCTTGATCAGGGATACGGCCTGCTGTAGTTGGGCCTTGATTATGTCGATGTTATCGTCCCCGTCCGATTCCCACAAGGCCTCGGCATAAAATATGTGGTTCAGGGGGTGATTCGGGTATTTCTGGCACAAATCCTTCAACATGTCCACGGCCTTGTCCACGTCGCCTATGCCGGCAGGCCACCCAGGGGCCTTCAGGTACACCATGGCGAGCACGCGCCCCGGGCCTCCCATATCCGTATCCGGGTCCAACTTAATGGCCTTTTTCAAATTGTCCGTGATGCGGTCGATATTTTTGATGGCCTTTATCGTCGAGTGTTCCACTGCCATGCCCAGGTTTACCGCCAGGTAATAATGGACCTCGCCATCGAACCAGTTACCCAGGTTCAGGGATATTTGTGCCCAGCGTACACCCTCGGCAGCAAAACGGTAATGCCTTTGCCGATTTCGGGTTTGATCCGCCAATAACCAGCACAACCTGGCTGCGACCTTGGACCTGTCCATGGTCTTGAGGCTGTCCCTGAGGACCGCCAAGGCGCACTCAAGGTCCCCGACCGGTGTAGTCGGCCCGAATTTGGATGCGTTATCCATTACCCTGTCCACATCCCAGCCTGGACATTTAGAGATTGCCGGCAGCCTGACCAGGTGTTTTGTCAACGCCAGGGAGCACCCGGTAATACCGGAATAAATCAACATCAATCCCAGGCACCATACTACAACAGTGTTCATGCGCCTGTACAAACCGAACAACCGTTTGTCCGAGTCTACTACTGTATATCTGGTCATAGTTCCTCTGCCAGCCTTCAAGGCCATCTGTTTCCACGGGAATCAGCCAGGTCTGCCCATCAATTGATCCAGGGCAGGCGCCACCAACAATGCTGCTATTATACACGCAATCACGCCGATTGTCAGGCATGTGCCCATGGATGCGATCCCCCTGTAACTGGCCAGCATGATGGCACCCAGCCCCGCTATGGTGGTTCCGGCCGCCAGCAGGATTGCCCTTGCAGCGGTCACGGTCACAACCCAGGGGGATGAGTCCGGCATTTCATACCTGCGATTGGCAAACCACACGCCGTAATCCACTGCGATGGCCATGACCAGTGGTATGGTTATGATGTTACCGTAGTTGAACTTCATGCCTGCCAGGGACATGACCCCCAACAGCCAACTTTCACCTACCAGCAACGGGACAAGGGCCTCCACGAATCCCCTCAGCCTGCGTGCATTCACAAGGATCCAAAACAATACGATAACCAAGGCCCACAATGCCCCCTGCCTGAGACTGTTATTTGCCATGCGGGAAAAGACCAGGTTCGTGGTGGGAAAGCCCGTGGCCTGCGGATCAATGGCATACACGTCCTTTAACAAGGCCTCCAGGTTGTGCATATTGTAAACGGACTTGCGTGGGTAGGCGTAGATCGCAATCCTGTGCCCGTGCCTGGCGAAAAAACGGTTGCGCAGGGAGCGGGGCAGGTCCTTGGGGGTCAAAGGCCTTGCGTCCTGCCACCCGGCCAGGATACCGGCCACCTTGCGCGAGGCTGCGAGCATCCGGTTGAACAACACGGTGGTGCGCGCGGCAAAACGTTTGGGGTGGTTATAGGCGGCACTGGCCAGTTGTTTCAAGATGCCCCGAGTCTTTTCCAGGTCTGCCACCATGGCCTTTTTACCGGATGAAAACGCCTGGTCCTCCATATCATCGATGAGGTCTTGCGCCTGCTTGATGATGTGACCAATTCGCCTTGCGTCCCGGATGTTCAGCCGAACATCGGGTTGTTTTTCCAGCACGCCCGCAACCCCGGATTCAGCAACTCGATGTCCGATTTTTCGTACCAGGGCCACTCGCGCCTCCATGTCCCGTGGAAACAGGTCCACGATGGACTCGACGTTTGCCAGAAGTGGACAGTTTTTTGCCTCCCTGGTGAACCTGCGGGCCTGGTCCATATTCGTTGCCGTAAAGATGACTACCCCTGGCTGAAAATCGCTGTTTTTTACCAGTATGCGCTGGTATTTGGCGGTTTCAGAGCCCCTTGGTAACAAGGACAATGCATTGTAATCAAAGGGTATCCCGGAGCCCTTGTAAGCCCCCCATACCGCAAACCCGATGGCCAGGACGACGATTACCAGCGCGGTTGCACGTCCCGGCGACCATGACAGCCCGGACCGTCGGTCATGTATCCCTGATTCGGCCTTTTCGGTGCTTTTTTGCACACCGGGATGCAGGATTGTGTACATGGCTGGCAGTACCGTAAACGTGGCAATGATCACCAACACGATACCAGTGGCCGCGACCATACCCATTTCTGAAAAGCCCTTGAATTTGACAAAGTACAGGGACGCGAATATCAGGGTGGTGGCCCCGCCTGCGGTCAGGATCGCCCTGGCCGAGGCCGCTGCCCCCCGTCCTATGGCAACGGGGAAATCCAGGCCCTTTGCGTGTTCCTCGGCGATCCTGGAACTCATGAATATTCCGTAATCCACACCCATGCCAAACAGGATCGCGGTAAAACCGGATGTGATCTCGGTCAGGTGTCCCACGGTGACCAGTGTCAGCGCGGCATTCCACACGGCACCCAGTCCCATGGGCACGAATACGATCAATGACCTGCGCCATGAGCGCATGCCGAACAACACCAGCAACAGCACCAGGACCCCTGCAGTCAACACGATCATCAGGATGTCAGACCGGACCGCCCTGTGTGCCTCATAGTCAACGGCAGGCAGCCCGGTAATGCCAAAGAATGGCACAGGTTTGCCCTCCCTGGCGAATTTTGCACGCAAGGTATTACCCACGGCACGTACCGTGTTGATGAATCCGGACAGGACGTTGATTTCCTCTGACGTGTTGCTGGGGTTGACCAGGATGATAGCCATCTTGTGGTCGTGTGTCAGGAAATAACCGTCATGGGCCAGGAAACGCTCCAGTTCCGGGTGATTGGTAAGGCGTGCCCAAGGAATCCGTTGTGGTGTCCGGTTTGCGTTCACCCAATGCAGCCATTGATTTAGCAACAAATTGACCCTTATTATACCTTGGTGTACAGCCTGTATATCCAAATTTTGTACAGGCATATCCGGCGGATTGGCAAGCCATTTTTCCACCCGGTCCAGGGCCTGTTCCATGGTGATCGTACCTGGTATCTTTAGAACTCGCTTGTATTTCAAGGTCCATGCCCTGAGCTGATTCAGCAGGGCATGCGGGGCCATCAGGTATGCGTGGCGTTCGAAGAAATCGAGGTCCAGGCGCTCAACGGCCTCGGCTATTTCGGGCTGCCTGCGCAGGCGCGCGGCAAAACGTGTGACAAAGGTTTTTAGCACGGGTAAAGGTGCACCACCCGCCACCACCACCAGGGTTGAGCCAGTGCCGAAATCGTGCATGAAGCGTTCCATGCGGACCAGGGCCGGCGTATCCTTGGGAAACATTGCCTTGCGCGATGTCCATACGGTCAGGTGGGATGCAACCCACCCGGCCCCTGCCGCCAGGATCAGGGCCACAACCAAAACCGGTACAGCGTGTCGTGCAATTGCCGTTTCAAGGGCTTCAAACCTGTTGCCTGAGGTCTCGCGATACATGGGCTGTTTATACAACATGAACCAAAGTATAGCAAGGGTCATGCTCAAACCGGATCTTCGATACAGGTTATTTTTAGAACACGTTATTCATCACACCGTTACAAAATCAAGGATCAAAAACATCAATTCTGAGAAAACCTGTGTACAGTGGGATTAGGGTAAGCATTTGGTGATCATAGCGACGCATTTATAGCGTTTTTGATATGCGATGCATATCAGGGTTTGGGCCCGGCAGGCAGGGATGCAAGATTTGAAACAGGCAAAGGCATGTCACAGTGGCTCGGGGTCGGTGTCGCCCGCAAGGGGTCTCGTACCGACCCCCTCGCCCTACATACCTTGTATAGGATGAGGGGCCGGGCCGTATTAGGAAAGGTGAAAACGGTGCGTAAGACGAACCGCTTACAAACGGCCTCTCAGTACGCTTCGCTGTCCGGCTCGTCATGGGCCCAAGAGGACGACTGGATTCGAGCACAAAGGGCTCCGAAATCGGTTCGTAGGCACAGCCGACAAGCCATGCAGGACCCAGGGGCGGCCGGTGAGCATCAGCCTTTCAACCCAGGTACAGTGGCAACTCATCAAAGCCAATCCTGTTTTAACATACAAGGGGCTGGTTCTAAAACCGCCCGGTTTCAATAGCACAAAAACGAAAACGCAAGATTTTCATGTGTGACCACGGATAATCTTGTGCACACGGCCAACGGACACGGACTCGGTCACGGCCACGGCCAACGGCCAACGGACACGGACTCGGGCCTCTGGCATCGGGTTTCGGGCCGCAGCCTGCGGCTGCGCGGGACGGCCCTGCGGGCCTTTCGGGAAGGTTTCCGTGGTAACCGGAAACCACGGCCACGGCCACGG
>WGCQ01000187.1 GCA_015493765.1 Deltaproteobacteria bacterium | reverse complement strand
GTGGTGGGGGAGGAGTGAGGATTAGGAAATGTTTTATGGGCTAAAAATCATTTTTAATTTTTTGTTAAATGTTTAAGAAAATTAAGCGCTTTAAGCCTTCAGTGGTAGACACCACCCAGGCGGGATCCGGAAGAACCACTTTTTCACCAAATTTTTTAATTCGTTGGTGCCGGGGGAGGGACTCGAACCCTCGACCTAACGGGTATGAGCCGTTCGCTCTGACCAGCTGGGCTACCCCGGCGTTCAAAAGTGGAGATTTTATAGCATAAAAATATCAAATGGTCCATATCATTTTTTGAGAATTTTGTTTGGACGTGTGAATCTTATTGATATATCTGCCACCGCAATGCCAACGGCCAATGTTCCCGTGTCAATAAGGCCTTTGGTGACTTGCAAATATACGGTTTGTGGTGGATAATGCCAGTGTCCTTGGAGGAAACATGAAGCGACTATTGGCTGCCATACCGTTGCTGTTGATGAGCGCAGGATGCCACCTTCCGCCACATTCGCACAAAATCGGTGCCATCCCTACACCACACCTTTTCTGGGTCCTGCCGTTTGTATTGCTGCTTTTGGCCATTGCGGTGCTACCCCTGACCGCCCCCGAGTTCTGGGAGCGTAACCTCAACAAGGGGATCGTGGCCGGGTTACTGGCACTGCCGGTGCTGGTTTATTACCTGATAGTCGGCCCCCAGGAGATACCTTACCACCTTGAGGAATACACAGGATTCATTGTGTTGTTGTTTTCGCTGTACACGATCAGCGGTGGTATCGTGCTGACAGGAAACCTGGATGCCACGCCCGGAATGAATACGCTGTTCCTGGCCATAGGGGCCATACTGGCCAATGTGTTCGGCACCACCGGGGCGGCCATGCTGTTGATCCGGCCGCTGTTGAAAACCAACATGGACCGCAATTACAAGACCCACACCGTGATCTTTTTCACGTTCATCGTGTCAAATATCGGCGGCTGCCTGACGCCACTTGGTGACCCGCCCCTGTACATGGGATACCTCCACGGGATACCGTTTACCTATACCCTCACCCTGTGGCCGGAGTGGCTGTTCATGAACGGCATCCTGTTGTTTATTTACTACCTGTGGGACCGCCGGGCCTGGGCCAAGGAGGAGTCCTACGTCAAAAAGGCCGAGGAAAAATTCCAGGAACCGGTCAGGGTACGCGGCTGGGTGAACATCCTGCTGATTACAGGTGTTCTGGTGGTGATCATATCCGGCCTTGAATTCCCATACCGGGAATTGATCATGCTGATACTGGCCGGCGTATCACTGCTGGCCACACCTAAGGGTTTGCGAAAACAAAACTTTTTCAATTTCGATGCAATCATCGAGGTGGCCGTGTTGTTCCTGGGCATCTTCATAACCATGATCCCTGCATTGATCCTGCTGGAACAAAAAGGTGCCAGTCTGGGTATCGAGAAACCGTGGCATTACTTCTGGGCCACGGGCCTGTTGAGTTCGTTTTTGGACAATACGCCTACCTACCTGAACTTTGCCAGCCTGGCCGAGGGCGCCCACCACGTCCACCACCTGAAGGACCTGTTGTTGACCGCGGAAGGGCAGGCAACGATCCGTGCCGTGTCCATAGGTGCCGTGTTCATGGGTGCCAATACCTACATTGGAAACGGGCCGAATTTCATGATCAAGGCCATTGCAGAAGCCAAGGGACCAACCAAGGTGGACATGCCCAGTTTTGCCGGCTACATGAAGTATTCGGCCATGATCCTGCTGCCGCTTTTCGTGATGGTAACATTGATATTCTTTGTGTAGGCAGGCTTTTGGATGCGCTTTTGATCAGGCACGGCCACACGGTATTAAACGATTCCGACACGTATTTTTCCACGCGTGACCCGGGACTCAGTGAAAAAGGCCTTGAACAGGCCGATTGCCTGGCAAAATTATTGCAACATATTGATATTGCAGCCGTGTTTTCCAGCCCGTTGCAGCGGGCCAGGCAAACTGCACAGGTGTTGGCCGAGGCAAAGGACCTTGCCGTAGGTATTGATGAAAGGCTGCGGGAGTTGGATACGGGTGCGTTCGAGGGACTGAACGCCGAGGACTTGCGGTCAAGGGACCCGGATTTCCTGCAACGATGGCGCACCTCGCCTGCTGACCTGGTATGGCCCCGGGGCGAAAGCCTGCGCATGGCTGGCCAACGGGTCGTTGATTGCGTGCAGGAAAAAATGCGGACCTTCAGGCATGACACCGTGGCATTCGTGGGCCACGGGATCGCGATCAAGGCTGCCTTGTGCCTGCTTTCAGGCCTGGACCCGGGGCGTTTTCGTGACCTGAGGCTTGCGACCGCCTCTTACGCGCACCTGCGCTTCGAACCCGGCCGCGTGACAGTGGTTGCATGGCACGTAGACGCCTGCGCACCAGGAAATCCAGGGCACCCTGTGCCCGCCGTTTCAGGAAAACTTTGATCCCCCGTACCAGCAAACGGGCTACGTGGTCCTGGTATTTGGGGTCCAGCAGGCGTTTGCCCTCGTCCTCGTTGGTCAGAAACCCGATCTCCGCCACCACCGCGGGCCTGCGGTTGTAGTGCAGCACCGCGTACCTGGCCTGGCGCACGCCACGGTCCTTGGCCTTCAGGCCCCGGACAAGGCTTTGCTGGATGCTAAGGGCCAGGACATGGCTTTCCAGCGCTGTGCCGTAGCGTTGCAGGGCCTGCTGCGTGCCCAGGATCGTCGCCACGGGCGGGACATCCGGCCCCACCATCTGGTCCGGCTCATAGCGATTCGTACCGGGGCCATAGGTATAGGTCTCGATGCCGTGGGGTGCCAGGTCCAGGGACGCATTGCAATGGATGCTTACGAAACAGTCCGCGTGCACCGTGTTTGCCACATCCGCACGGGCGTACAGTGGCAGGTCCCAGTCCCCTCTCCTGGTCATCACCACGGATATGCCCGCCTGTTTCAGGTATTTTTGCACCAGCAAGGCGACCTTCAGGGTCACGACCTTTTCGTACACCCCGTAAAAGCCCTCGCAGCCCGTGGCAGCACCGCCGTGACCCGGGTCGATCACCACAACAGGCCTGGCAACGCCCCCGGTTGTTGCCAGGAGCATCCCTGCCAGTACGATGATGCGCAATGACCTCATTCAAAATGCCTCACAACGCCTCGTTGCCGGGCGAGTCGTACGGATTGAGGATGTTGAAAAAGGCCGTTTTTGTGGAGCGCAGGCCTCCTGGCCTGCCTGGTTTGCCGGCGTCTCACCGGCAATAATATCCCATTCTTTCAACATCTTACATTACACCAACCAAAGGGCGGGTCACGGACCCGCCCCTACGATCCAATGCCAAATCCATCAAATCAGCACCCTTGAGCCGCCTGCGGCTGCTTCGGGACAGCCCGTGGGCCTTGCGGGTAAGCTTCCGTCCCCACCGCAAGCCACGGTCACGGCCACGGCCAACGGTCACGGCCACGGTCTCTGGCGTCGGGCATCGGGCCGCAGCCTTCGGCTGCTTCGGGGCGGCCCGTGGGCCTTGCGGGTAAACATCCGTACCCACCGCAAGCCACGGACTCGGTCACGGTCACGGCCTCGGTCACGGTCACGGTCTCTCTTCCCCTCACTGGCATGCCTCGCCCGTGTCCTCCCACAGCAAAACCGTATGCATGCCGGCCTTTACCAGGCCCGCTGCCCTGCCCAGGTAATACGGCAGGATCAGGTCCAGGCCCGGGGATTGCTGGTTGCCGGGATTGGGATGCAACTCTTTGACCTTGAAGGGATTTCTTTGCCAGATATAGTCCTCGAAGGTCCTGTACTTCATGGGCAAGGCCTTTTTGGACATCCACGCGTTGGGGTCGATCTTTTTACCCGGGATCTTGATGCCCATGAAATTGATGTCAGCCCCGCAAATATCCATGTCCTGCTGGGATGGGTGCTCCAGCTCTATGCCAGGGGGCGTGTCCCTGGTCAGGTCCTCGTTGTAATTGCGCCTGGGGTCATCCAGGCCTGCACTGCCGTTGCCCCCGAATTCGTTTACCTGCTGAACGGCCCGCTGGACATAGGTATCCAAGTCAGGGTCCACGGACTTGTCCTCGGTCAGGTAGTACAGGAAATCGAACACCGCATTTTCCAAGCCTTTCATGGATTTGTCCTTGAACTCCGATTTTTCCATCTTTTGCAGGCGCTTCAATATCCACGGTTCCTTCAGGATGCGCATCAAACCGAACATGGGGATGTAGGTGATGTTGTCGCCATAAAACTTGCGGCACCACTTGGGCATAATCAGGGCGCCCGCGGTATCCGCCGTATCCAACGCATGTTCCCTGCCAATCAATTCCTTCAGCACAAAGTCCTTGTACTGCGGGTCGCCGGTCATGTGGTACGCCAGCACACCGCGCAACAGCATCTGGATCGCATCACCACCGCGCAGTTCCGGGATCATGAACAGGCTGATCGAGTCCTTGGCCACCTGCTGGTGCTGCATGCGGTTGAACAGGACCAGGAGTTTGCCCAGGTATCCCTGGGCGGACACGTCGATTTCCTCATCGAATCCATAGTTGATCTTATCCGGGCATGTGCGGTCGTACGAATCCTTGTTCAGTTCATTCAGCATGGGCACGTAATAGATGATCAACTCGTTGAGTTTGCTGAAATCCATGTCACCCGGGTCCAGGTGCAGGTTGCCCTGTATCAGGTAGTTTTTCAACGAGTCCAGCAGTTGCTGGTTCTTTTGCAGGTTATAGATCCTGACCCGCTTCAGACGTTTCAGGTGACAGGTGATCTGCTCGGCGATCCGTTGTTTCAGGTCCGGGTCCTTCAACCAGTCCCATGCCAGGCCCAGGGCAACCAGGGGGGCGCTGTACTGGTCGATGCTGGGGGTATCCAGTAAATAGGGCTTGCAATCCACGTGCTTGCCATTGTATTCGAATCCGTTGGTGTAATAGTCGGGGAGTTCCGCCTTGGTGTCCTTGGGGATCGGCACGTATTCCACGTTGTTCGGGTCATCCGGGTTGAAATGCCTGAGGTATTTCGTAGGGTCGTCCGTGGACACGTCATCCGGCACCGCGCAGAAGTGGTACCTGGCCAGCAGGCCCGGCACGCCGGTGCACTCGAACAGGGCCAGGGTCTGGCGGACCTTTTGCACCATGCGCTGGTAGTCAGCAGGACTGCCGGTCACTGCATAACGCAGGTCATAGGCCAGCAATGCAGTACCGGTCCATATTGCTCCGTCACCCGTGCCGTCCCGTCCTGCAAATTTTGAGGCCGCGGCCCACTCCGATTCCGGCGTACCCGGTGCAATCGGTGCCTTGAACACGCGACCCGCCGTGATTCCATGGATATTCATGTACAGGTCGTACCACCGCTCGTACAAAAGTTCCCGCTTCAACAGGCCATCCGGCTCGACAAAGGCCTGCTGGTCCGCATCCCACACCGCACACACCTGTTTCTTGCCAGCCTTGCACCGGGTGTCCTGGAATACGGCGCAACTTTCCTTGGCCTGGGGGATAGGAATGTGGTGTACCTCCATGCCAGGGCCTGTTTTCAGGCTGTCAGGGATCTGGGTCACATCGTTTTGCACATCCCTGGCCGCATCAGTTTGCTTGTCCGCCGGTACATCATGCCGGACATCCAGCTTGCTTTCCATGTCAGCAATATCGGCGTGTTTCGGGTTGTCCACTGCCACATCCATGACAGCATCCGTCACACCCGCGTCCTTCGATACATCGACCCCATTGTCCTGGTGCCCTGCCCTGTCCTGCACCACATCCCTGGCCGTATTCCCGTTGCTGCTGCATGCGACCAATACCACCATGCCGATCATCAATAGCCCTGTCTTTTTCATTTGCACCTCCTGTCAACACAATGATACCAGAAAACTGCATTCTTATGTAATGAGTGGCTTTTCCCAAAATTACCTGACTAAATTCGACAGTCGTACGCCGAAACCGGTTCGTAAGCACAGCCAACCATACAGAGCGCAGTCGTGGCAGCGCCACGTGGCAGCAAAGCATACGGGCCGATAGCAGTGCCTTGTCTAAGGCACTGGCCGCGAGTCACCAGACGAAGCATCACTGCCGGATTCATCGACCTCTTGGGCCAGTCGTCAGGGCCAAACCCGGACCCGTTTGTGTGGTTGGTACGATGACGCAGCAGATGGCCCGCTTGATGCAACTTACCTAAGGCTGCAGGTCATATCAGTTGCATCTATCATTATTGATGCTTAGTGTCCATTTTCCGCAGCCCTGGCCTGATTTATACCGCACCTCTATATAATAGGTTCTGGAATCATCATTACCAACTTTATCATTCCATCTTATTGTTACGGAATCAATGGAACCGGTACTTGTCGATTTTCCGGCATTATTACCACCAGAATCATATAAATACAGGTCATAGTTGGTCCCAACAGGAGACGTAAGCACGACCTTGATCTTCAGTTTATTAAAGTTTCCTGTATCCGAGACTTTGACTTTGTACAATGCCTCCGCTCGTGCATGTATGTCACTTATGCTCTTACAGGAATTGCAATCCCCGCAGAAACTACCGACTGATGTGGCAGATGTAAAGTTGACTCCACTCATAGTATCCAACAACACCTCGCAGTCCTTTACACTATCACAATTGGCCCAACCGGAGTGGCATTCACCCATCACGCACGCACTGTTTACACAACTCCCGTCGGCATTTCTGAATTCGGACATACAGTCAATACAGTTGCCTGCGTAATCGCAATTACCCTGGCCATCGCAATACCCCTGGCAGTTCAGGTTCCCTCCTATGTCATATTGGTTATCCCCCGTCCCCCCGGAGCAGGCGTAATCCGTGTTGCATTGTGTATCCGAGGACGCAAATTGGCTTTTACACTTACCTTGGCTGCACGTGTATGTTGCACAGATGTTACTCACCCCGCACAGGTCGGAAGCCCATTGCCCGTCCTCACATTTTGCCCGTGACATGGAATTGAAGCATACCTCGGCATATTCACCCGAATCATAGGTAGATCCGTTATGCATGCATTTATGTTCATCACCACACCATGCGCCTGTACCATCGAAATCTGCCTTGCAATGGCCACTATCACAGTTCTGGTCAGAATCGCATTCACAGCCATTTTCAGCCTTGTCTTTCCACGTATTATCGGAACGGCAGTAGAATTTACCCACATGGTCGCATAGATTGCTGGTAGCAGCCACACCGGAGTCATCTGTTGCCTTGTTTCCGCAATCGTACAGCCTGCCGTTGAAACACAACAAGGAATTCCTGGTGTCACCACTCTTCATCTCTTTGCCGTTGTAACAACACGACCGACCATAGCCTTCGGTTTGCTGGAAGTCCTCGCCCGGGTCGTCACCGCAACACCTGGCCGTAGTACCGATGCCATATTGCAACCACGTATAACCGCAATTGTCCGCCTCGCAGTACTGTTGACTTTTATCCGGGTCTTTCCAAGTGCCGTAATCGCAGAAGGATTTCAAGTTTTGCGAACCGAACACGTGACACTTACCGGAGGACTGGCAGTTACCTGCCTGGTCCACGCAATCACCCTGATCCTTGCAACATGCAGTATTATCCTTACCACAATTTCCATTAGCACTGGCATCACTGCACGAAATGATGAACTCCTGCGGGTCATCGCCGCAGCACTCATGGTCAGCCGTATCACCGCCGATGTTCCATGCCAATTTGCATGCCTTACAGAAGGCCTGCGATGTATCCACGTCATCAGGTTGATCCTGGCATTTACCGTTCAGACACATCTTTGCGTGGTACATGCAACTGTTCGGCCTGATGCCACAACTGCCCTCGCACTGGGAGGTCCCGCAACTGACTTTTTGCCACTGTCCATTTACGCACTTGGCCTGGTTGGCATCATCCCAGCATCCGGGGCTGAACTGGCCGTCATGGTAGGCCGTACCATCGTGGAAACACTGGTCGGGCGGACCGCACCACTTGCCCTGACCGTCGTAGTCGGCCTTGCATTCGCCCGTTGCACAGTCGCTATCGGAATTACACGTATGCCCGTTTTTCAGTACGCAATGCCCCTGGGGATCGCACGTATGATCACCCGTGCATTCGGGTATATCATCCTGGCCTTTTACCGGCTGGCACCCCTTGTCAGTGCACTTCATGCACGGACCGTCGCATTTTTGATCACAACAGAACCCGTCCGTACAAATATCGCTGAGGCAGTTCGCACCCGTGGCACAACGCTGGCCGTTTTTCAGCCGACACAGTCCCTGGCCATTGCACTGGCTGGTGCCGCTGCATGTAGGCGGGTCCTCCGCGTTGAAGACCTGTTCGCAATGCCCCTCGGCATTGCACTGCCAGCAAGTCCTGTCGCAGGCATTCTCACAGCATACGCCATCCGCACAGAAGCCACTCTTGCAAGCCTCGTTACCCAGTCCGGCACACTTGCCACCCAGGTCCATGTCCGGTTTGCATACTGGCTCCGCCCCAGGCCCAGGCGGCAGATTACCCTGGTCGCAGTAATACGCATCCAGGCAATCCTGGTGACTATCACACCTGGTCAGGCACGCACCGTTTCCGTCACACAAAAAGCCCTTGCACGCATCCGGATCCTCGGGGATACCGTCCCTTTCCACGGCCTTACATGTACCGCCTTTACAACTCTGGCACGGTCCGTTGCACTCCTGGTTACAACACACGCCCTTATCCGTACAGTAACCACTGGCACACTCATCGGCCGTCGTGCAGTCATGGCCATTCGGATACAAGCTTACACAGATATGGTTTTTGCATGCAAATCCCTTCGGACAACTGTTGTTTTCATCGCAACGCCCACAGGTAGTCACCTTGGACAAATCCGCCTCGCATCCGTTGGTTTTGTCGCCGTCGCAATCACCGAACCCGGGGTTGCATTTGGGATGGCATTTGCCGTTGACACAGGATGTGGTGCCATTTTGATTCAAACACACGGTATTGCACTGGCCACAATTTTTAGGGTCAGTTTCCAGGTCGAAAGTTTCATCGGTTTGCCCGTCACAATTGTCATCCTGATCATTGCATACCTCGGCCTTGGGCACCTTGGCCGTGCATTTACTCATGGTTCCATCCTTATTGCACTGTTGAGTGCCATCACAGGTGCCAATTTCATTACGATTATAGCAGGCACCCTCGGCCTGCTTGGCAGCGGCCTTTACCGTGCAACCACAGGTTCCGGTCTTCAGTACGCATTGCCTGGCCATCTTGCCTGATGTGGACTGTGCCAGCCTACACGTATAACCATCAGGGCAATCACTGTCCGCCTGGCATGGGGTGCCGCAAAATGCGCCCTCGTTTCCGTAACCGGGCAGGAATTTTCCGGTCAGCGTACCAGAGGCATCCACCTCGGGCAACCACGCAACACACATAGCCCCGTCAGGTACAAAAAGACCGGTACAATCCTGGTCCGTCTTGCACGGCATGCATATCTCCGGGTACTGGTACACGCAGATGTGTACCTGTTTACCCTGCTGGTTTGTTACTTCCGTACACTTGTAATCCTTGTCACATGCGGTGTTGTCATCACAGGACCTTGCACATTCCCGGCCTGTTGATGTATCAATACAAAATCCGGAATCACAATCCTGGTTGCGACTGCAACTACAGCCAGCAGCACCGGGACAGTTGGCCCCGATATCCGAAACATCCGCGTCCCGTACTGTTGCACCATCGTCCGGCGTCCCGGGGACATCCCTGTACACGGTGACCTGGTCAGAATCCACGTCCCACTGGTCCGAATACATGTCCTGCACGTCCACATCCCGGATATCCGCATCCACCACGTCCGGCCGGATTGTATCCGCGTCCATGTCATGGCCGGCGTCACCATGGTCAAATGTGGGAATGTCCGACTTTACGTCCGTAACAGCATCCTTACCCGGCACATCCCCATTCTCACACTGACAACCACCCCATTGTCCGTTTGCATTACACCGCATCGCACCGGATTGCCCGTTATCACATGTACAGGCACCCACCGCATCCGGGGTGCACCCGGCTGTTGTCGTATCCAGGTTGAGCTGGACGCCTGGTGTTGATGAGCCTCCGCAAGCCACGAACAGAAACGCACCGAGTACGCTTAGGGCCAACGCTATTTTAGTCCGCATACAGCCTCCTTATAGGGCCTGATTCATCCCCATTACTTATTTATTTTACATTTTTGGCGCTATTTGGTCAAAAAGAAAAATCCTGTATATTTTCACCCCAATTATTTACCAACAGGCTTGAATTCATCCCATCCGTATCGCTGTATATATGCCTTCCACACACCGTCGCATATCGGTTCAAACCTGCAATCCATACATTGTGGTCTCTTGATGCGTTGCTGCTGGTCCTGGTCGTCCCTGTGATGAACAAACAACAGGTCCTTCAGTTCGGCGGTGTCCTTTTTCAAAACGGCCTTTTGCGAAGCCCCTCCTGCTATCTGGGTCTCCTGTTTCGTATCGATATTGGAATCAGGCCAGTAGCCGGGATTATCCGGTAGTTTATCATAATGGACACGCCGTTCGTTGAACCCACGATTGTGTTCAGGTATGCCCAGTCCCTCGGTTGCACAGTAAGGGATATCCAACAGGAACACGTCACGCGGTGGTGCCCGGAATCCATTCAGGAAATGCGCGAATTCCACGGCCACTTCCGTATAGCGTGGCATCAGCCGGTCAAAGAAGGTATAGCCCCGACCCCATGGTTGCAGCACGTTGAACACCACCTGGTCCACGTAAGGCGTCAGTCGTTCATAAATCGCTTTAATCGACTTGAAATTGCGGCGGTTCAGCACGGTACTGCTGTGGATATCCAGTGGTGTTATGCGTTGCAAGGACTTTAATATCCGTAATCCCGCCATGGACTGCTCAAACGAGCCACGTGTCCTGGTCAATGCATCGTGGGTCGCGGCATCCGGGCCATGTACTGATACGATAAAGTGGTTCAGCCCTGCCTTGACCAGGGCCGTGGTATATTTTGCATAGGCCAGCCTGCGGCCATTTGTACACACCCCGATCAAGGTATAGCCAAGTTCCCTGGCCCAGCGGACATACTGCATGAAATACGGATTCAACGTGGGTTCACCACCGGTAAATATCACCTCTTGCCTGAACGTATTTGCAGTCAGGATCCTGCGTATTTCCCCCGGTGCTATTGCCTGCATACGGTGACGCCGGCCATCCCGGTCCTCCTCCATGCAAAATATACAATTATTATTACAATCAGCACCAATCAGCACGTGGAGCCGCTCCACCTTGTCGATATCATCTATATGCCTGAAAGAGTCGTTAATCCGGGTCCTCCCTTAGACAGCGCCGGCTTTGATTGTAAGAGAATTCGCAATTTTTGAAAAGCCTTAAGACGTAAACCAATATTTACCTGACTAAATTCGGGAACCGGGCGCAAAGCGGTTGATATGCAAAAAAATCACGTTAAGGTGAAAAAAAATCGAGATTCTATCGATTATTAAGTAGTGAATGATGTTTCACTGGAAATAAACGGATTCTCAAAGGAGGTGATGGCATGAAAAATGTAACGGCGGTATTCAGGGAAGGCACTCGTATTATGCATAAGACCGTGGATGATGTCCTAATACTTGATGGCCCCGGTGTGTTGATCAAGCGTTCGCAGGACAGGGTATCAGTGGTGTCCTACCAGGCCCGTGAAAGGGTTTTTGAACTGGATGCGCTGCCCGCGTTGTATCACATGCCTGGATTCGACATCCTGTTGTGCGAGGGACCGGATGTGACAGGCCTGCTGAAATTCGGCCCATCCCTGTTTGCTGCCAGCAGCGTCATGCTGAATGCACTGTACTGGACTGCGGTGTATGCACAGACGTCAGAGCCGTTGCTGATCCTGGGGGAAAGCGGTTCGGGCAAGGAGGAATTTGCACGTTTTGCACACCACGTATCTGGCCGTGGTGGTCCTTTCGTAGCGGTAAACGTTGGTGGCATGCCAGTCACCCTGGCCGAATCGGAGTTGTTCGGACACCGCAAGGGCGCTTTTACCGGTGCCGCATCAAATCGCAGCGGCCTGTTCGAACTGGCAAAACACGGTACAATATTCCTTGACGAGGTAGGGGATGCACCTATGAGCCTGCAAACTAAACTGTTGCGGGTGGTCGAAAACGGCGAATTTCGGGTGCTGGGCAGTTCCAATGTGGTCAAAACCGATTGCCGTGTGATAGCAGCGACCAACAGGGATCTCAGATCGGGTAATTTTCGGTTTGACCTGTATCAACGCCTGTCACCCTTGACCGTACATCTGCCCCCGCTCAGGCAGCGCAGCAGCCGTGACATCCAGGGCCTCGTAAAGGCCATTGCAGCACAAAAAGGGCGGTACAACCTGGGATTGACAAAAGAAGCCGCCAAGGCAGTGGTCTCATATCCGTGGATGGGTAACGTGCGCGAACTATCCGCATTTGTTACCAGGCTGGTCCTGGTAGCGGATGCCAACAGGATTACGGAAAGGGACGTACAACTGGCCATGTCCATGGGACAGACCCGTGTTGTCGAACCCCTTACATTCAGGGATTCCGCCGATGCGGCAATTTACGATGCCTTTTTAAGGGATGAAACAGGAAAATCCGTATATAGCAAGCTGGGCATGTCCAAGTCCACCTATTATGACCGGTTGAAACGGATCAAGGTCCAGATGGCGTAAAGATACCGCGTTTTTATGGTTCTTCCGGAATCAGCCTGGGTAATGAATCGGGATTTGATGGACTCGTAACAAATCAAAACCAGCAGGATTATATCTAATAAAATCAAGGTATTATAGCGATAAGATGACCAAAATCGATTTCTTTACGACTCCATCAAATATAACTACCAGGGCTAATTCCGGAAGAACCGAATTTAGTCAGGTAATTTGGCATATCTACACCCGCATTGTTATTTTTGTGATATGATTCCATGGTTTTCTTTTGGAGGTCCACAAGTGATTGTAATAGGAAAGAATCTAAGAATTGCAGATGTCATTTCAGTAGCTACGCAAAATGAAAAGGTAGGGCTCGCACCCGAGGCACGTGCCAGGATGCAGGCCAGTCGTAAGGTGGTGGAAAAAAGGCTGTCTGACGGGGAGCCCCATTACGGTATCAACACGGGTTTTGGTGCCTTGGCCGAGGTCCCGATTTCGCTGGACAAGGTCAGAACGTTGCAGATGAACCTGGTGCGCAGCCACTCGTCAGGAGTAGGCGTGCCCATGCCAGAGGATGTGGTGCGCGCTGCCATGCTTCTGCGTGCCCATACACTGGCGTTGGGGCTTTCCGGGATCAGGCCGCAGGTCGTGGACCTGCTGCTGCACATGTTGAATGCCCGGATACATCCCGTAGTGCCGTCAAAGGGCTCGGTTGGCGCCAGCGGTGACCTTGCCCCACTGGCTCATATTGCACTGACCCTTACTGGCGAAGGCCTGGTCAATTACCAGGGCAAGGTTGCATCTGCGGCAGAGGCATTGCGCGGGGAAGGCCTGGCACCGGTCCGCCTGGAGGCCAAAGAGGGCCTTTCACTGATCAACGGCACCCAGATGATGACTGCAATGGGCGTGATCACACTGTGGCACGCCCGGCACCTGACAAAGGTTGCGGACATCGCCGGCGCCATGAGCCTCGAGGCTGTCCGTGGTACGCCAGTGGCGTTTGACGACAGGATCCAGCAGGCCAGGCGGCACCCTGGCCAGGCGCACAGTGCCGTCAATTTGAGGCGGTTTCTGGCAGACTCGGAAATCAGGGAAAGCCACAAGGACTGCCACAAGGTGCAGGACCCCTATTCCTTGCGCTGCATGCCCCAGGTACACGGTGCTGTCCGGGATGCCCTTGACTACGTGGCTGGTGTGCTGACCACGGAAATAAACAGCGTCACGGACAACCCCCTGGTATTTGACAACGGCGACATCGTGTCAGGCGGCAACTTTCACGGGGAACCAGTGGCATTGGCCATGGATTTTGCAGGTATATCGGTTGCAGAACTGGCATCCATTTCAGAGCGCCGGGTGGAACACCTGCTGAATCCGGCGTTATCCGATGGTCTGCCTCCGTTTCTGGTCAAGGAAAGCGGCTTGAATTCCGGCTTCATGATCGCACAGGTGGCTGCAGCATCCCTGGTGTCGGAAAACAAGGTCCTTGCCCACCCGGCATCCGTGGATTCGATCCCATCGTCCGCCAACCGGGAGGACCACGTAAGCATGGGGCTCACTGCTGCATCCAAGGCCATGACGATCACGAACAACGTTCGCAATGTGTTGGCCGTAGAGGTGCTGTCAGCGGCCCAGGGGCTGGATTTTCGTGCGCCCATGAAGCCTGGTGTCGGTGTGCAGGCCGCGCATGATTTTGTTCGCCAGGCAATAGCCTTTGAAAACGAGGACAGGGTCCTGGCATGGGACATCGATCGTGTCAGGAAGATGCTGAAACCCGGTGGTGGGTTCGTCGAGGCGGTGCAGGCCAAGGTTGGACGTTTAATGTAAGCCAACTGCGATAACTAACATCCGTATTCCGTGACCGAGGCCGTGGCCGAGGTTTCCGGTTACGACGGGAGCCCTCCCGAAAGGCCCGCATGGCCGTCCCGAAAGCAGCCGCAGGCTGCGTCCCGACACCCGAAACCCGAAGCCAGAATTCAGTGACCGTTGGCCGAGTCCGAGTCCGTATCCGTATCCGTGACCGTGGGCCGTGGATTTTGTCCCAGGGCTTTGAATACTTTGATAAACAACGTATTCTAAAAATAACCCTACTTCGAAGATTCCTCAATGTGAAATCACCTTGCCAATATGCCTGGCACGATCCTGTTCGAGTATATCCAGAAAATCCCTGATTTGCGTAATCGTACGGCTGAGGTACCACGCGCCGTGGGCAAACACTCCATAGTCAGCACCTGCCATGGCGGCCGCGAACCTGACGGAGTTTGCATAGAACAGCCATGACTCTACCCACAATTTTTCAATGTATTCATCAAATGGATTTTCAGGGCTGGCCACGCCGGTTTTCCATGCGTGCGCGATCATGGTTGTACCTGTTTTGACCATCTTGTCAGCCCAGTTATCCATGTGATCCAGGTTTTTAAAGTGACCCTGGACCCAGGATTGGGAATGGCAAGCAAGACACGTGGCCTGCATGCGTTTCCTGCGCTTTTTGCGTTCCTGCCGACCAATAACCGCATCCTTTACAGGTGTGCCATCCAGGTTGGTGATCAGGTAAAGGCCTGCCTTGTTTTTGACCCTGCTGGTATCAGCGACCACGGGCTGAGGGTGTGAGTAAGGCAATCCGAATATCCTGGTGTCCAGCCTGGAGCCCACGTCGTGCGTCCGCGTGGCCAGCACCTTGCCCTGGGTGTCCAGTACACCGCTCATGTGACAGGTTGCGCACGTGGGCGCATCAAAGTCCCGGCCCGCCACCCATGGCAGTTCACCCATGTGCCAGTCGTGGTGGTGTGCCTTGTACAAGGCCCCGTGCTTGCTGACCGTGTACACCTTGTACGCAGGCACGTCCGGTCCCTTGTGGCAACGCTCGCACGCCTCGGGACTACGAGCCTCGCTGACACTGAATGAGTGCCTGGTGTGGCAGGCCGTACACGAACCCGTACTACCGTCGGGGTTGATCCTGCCCACGCCTGCATTAGGCCAGCCAGTCAATTTCGGAAAGTCCATGTCCCCCATGTCCGTTTCCCGGTGTGACGTACCAACCACGGTCACCTTGGTGCCGTGGCACTGCAAACATGCACCTTCGTTAGTAGCGTTTTTGGGGGTGCCCTGCGTCAGTTTGCCCTTATCCCAGTGCTGCATCCCGTTGACCGAACTAACCAGTTTTGTGTACGTGGGATTGCCCATCAAATCAACGTAAGCCTTTGCCATTACACTGTTTTCAAACTGGTCCACCTCCTTTTTGTGGCACGTGGCGCAGTCCTTTGGGGTGACCACCACATGTACCTGGAACCCGTTGTGCTCAAACGTGTCGCTGTGGGCCTTGGGATTCAGGGTGTGACACTCGGCGCATCCAACCACGTGTCCCTGCATGGATACCGGCACGTCCCGCGACGTCAACCCGCCGTGCATCTCATCCTTTTTCATGGCCTGTAACGGCGTCACGTGGGCATGCATACTGCGTCTCCACGAGGCCACGATCCCTGGTGTCACCTGGGAATGGCATCCTATACAAGTCTGGCTGTCCTCGCTGACAGGTGCCTTGTTTTTGTCTGTACGTGCCTGGACAGGCCATAGCCACCCAAATATCGCAACAAGCACTAAAACAGCCTCTGGCAGGGTATGTCTGGACATTTTTTCTCCTGATTTCAGGGTTATACCGCCTCCAACCATGAATTTTATAGGGCGCAGCCATGCCTTTGTCAATCATAACCCGCCAGATTACTGATAATTTTAGGTTCTACGCAAACAATCCCCCCCAAATTGAGCTCAGGTGTACTGAGGGTGTGTAAGTGTAAACTCGTTATATTACACAATACTCGATTGGCCTTGTGATGTAACTCACTGAATTTACACAATATTCGTAGGGGCGGGTTCTAAACCCGCACTACATTTGCCATCAAATCAACACCCTCGAGGCCGCCTGCGCTCCATGACTCCCGTCACCACCACGATCCACACGGTCAACGGTCAACGGTCTCGGTCAACGGTCTCGGTCAACGGCCAACGGTCTCGGCCACGGACTCGGGCCTCTGGCGTCGGGTCTCGGGACGCAGCCTGCGGCTGCGCGGGGCGGCCCTGCGGGCCTTGCGGGAAGGCTCCCGTTGTAACCGGAAACCACGGTCTCGGTCACGGCCAACGGCCACGGACTCGGGCCTCTGGCGTCGGGTCTCGGGACGCAGCCTGCGGCTGC
>WGCQ01000186.1 GCA_015493765.1 Deltaproteobacteria bacterium | reverse complement strand
GTCAACGGCCCACGGCCCACGGTCAACGGCCCACGGTCAACGGCCCACGGTCAACGGCCCACGGCCCACGGTCAACGGCCCACGGTCAACGGCCCACGGCCCACGGTCAACGGCCCACGGCCCACGGTCAACGGCCCACGGTCAACGGCCCACGGTCAACGGCCCACGGTCAACGGCCCACGGTCAACGGCCAACGGTCACGGCCACGGCCCACGGCCACCGACTTCCGAATTTAGTCAGGTAATTTGGGGGCTGACGAGCGGTCTTGATCAAGTGCTGGAATTTATTTAAAATATCTTTGACGATTGTTACAAATTACACAAAGGATTTGTAAGATGGACATCAAAAGGTGGATATTTATAGCGGTAGTGGCATCGTTTTTTGCGTGCAGGCCTCCAAAACCCACGTATATGCCCCCTCAGTATGATACAACCCACGGTGGATACGACAATTCAGTTCCTGATACAGGTAATGCCCGGGATCTGAATCACCCGGACCATGGGTATGTGGACACCAGGGATGCGTATGATGCTGGGGACACCTCAGTCGGAGGGGACGTCCCGGATGCCTTTGATATTGATGCGGGGGAGGGTATTCCCGTGATCCAGTGCTCCAGTGACGAGGATTGCAAACACCTGGCCGATTTTGGGAAAGGGCAATGCTTGAAGGCGGTGTGTGCGAAGGCTGGTGTGTGTGCCCTGGTCCCTGCAAACGATGGTGCTGTGTGTAAGACCGACAATCAGTGCATGACGGATACAGTGTGCAAGGGTGGTTTGTGTACAGGGACGCCCTTGGATTGCGATGATGGAAATTTGTGTACAACGGATTATTGCGATCCCAAAAAAGGATGTGTACATGACCCCAACAATCACCCCTGTGATGACCATAATGCCTGTACGACCCAGGATTTTTGCCAGGATGGAAAGTGTCGCGGATTCCATAACCAGTGTATGTGCAGCAAGGATGCTGATTGTAAGCAATTCGATGACAAGGATAAATGCAACGGCAGTTTGATGTGCAAGGATGGGCAGTGCGTGGTCAACCCAAAAACCGTTGTACACTGCCAAAGTACGGCAACAAACGTACCGTGCCAGACCATGAAATGCAATCCCGATACCGGCAGGTGCGAGCAGACCGCCTTGCCCGACGGTAGCCCATGTAACGATAACAGCCTGTGTACCAGGGTGGATGTGTGCCTGAGTGGAAAATGCGTGGGTACAAAGCCCTTGGACTGCGATGACGGAAATATTTGTACCAGGGATTTTTGCGACTCTGAAAAGGGGTGTATGCACGATGCGCTGGTTGGAACCACTTGTGATGACCACGATGATTGCACCACCGGGGACACCTGCACGGAGGATGGGTGCAAGGGTGAACGTATTCCCGGGTGCGGTTGCAAGAGCGACGATGAATGCAAGGCGTTGTTTTTGCGCAATGGTTATAGCCTGTGTGATGCCCGGGTGTCGTGTGATGGTGGAATCTGCGTAGCACAGGCAAAGAAGCATCCGATTGAGTGCCAGACCCAGGAACACAGGGCCTGCCAGCGCTTTACCTGTGACCCGACAACAGGAGGGTGTGTGTGGATGAACGTGCCTGACGGGAGGCCGTGTACCACGGATAACGGCGCGCCAGGTGTATGTGCCGTGGGATTATGTAATCCAGGGTGCGGTAACGGGACGTGCGACAAAAATAAGGGCGAAAATTGCGAGACGTGTCCGTCCGATTGTGGCTGTGGTCCTGACAAGGAGTGCTACCAGGGCGCGTGCTGTACGCCCAAGACGTGCCAGGATATGGATTGGGAGTGCGGGGTTAGTGATGACGGCTGCGGCCAGGAACTGGATTGCGGTCCGTGCGGCGATGGCATGGAGTGCAAGCAACACAAATGTGTGCAAGCGTCCGGGTGCGGTAACGGGACGTGCGACAGCGGTAAGGGCGAAAACTGCGAGACCTGCCCGTCCGATTGCGTCTGTGGTCCTGACAAAGAGTGCTACCAGGGCGCGTGCTGTACGCCCAAGACGTGCCAGGATGTGGATTGGGAGTGCGGGATTGGTGACGACGGCTGTGGCCAGGAACTGGATTGCGGAAAATGCGAGGTGGGTCAGATCTGCAAGAAACACAAGTGCGTGGAGGAAAACAGTTGCGGTAACGGGACGTGCGAGGCGGACAAGGGTGAAAATTGCGGTACGTGTCCGGATGATTGTGGGTGTAACGGGAACCAGGTGTGTTACAACGATGCGTGCTGCACGCCCAAGACTTGCAATGATCTGGGTCGGGAGTGTGGGACCGTGGATGATGGTTGCGGTGGGGAACTGGATTGCGGTACGTGCAACGATGGTGCGGAATGTACAGAGGATGCATGCGTAGATGGGAAATGTGGCCACCTCATTCAATCAACATCGTGTTATATCGGTGGGCAGTGTTATGCTTCAGATGACCAGATGCCCGATAACCCATGCAAGATATGTTATCCCCTTATGTCACAGACCGCCTGGTGGAACGTAAAGGACAATAGTAACACACCTTGTACCACCGAGACCAATACAGAAGGCCTTTGCCGTGGCGGTGAGTGTATGGATAAAACCTTAGACTCGGACAATGACGGCACGCCGGACGTGTATGACCCTGCACCCCATGACCCGGATGTGTATCCGGGTGCACCGGAGCTGGCCGATGGCAAGGACAACAACCATGACGGCAACACGGACGAGGGGTTCCCTGATAACGACCACAACGGGACCCCGGACATTTTGGGGGATTACGACGGCGACGGTACGCCGGATGCCAGTGACCCTTGTCCCTACGATTCCGGCACTGATCCGATGAAGTGCAGACCGCTCAACCCAATGCTGGCCCATACGGATATAAACAATGACGGTTTCATTGACATCGTGTTTTCAGTAGATAAAGGACAAACCCAGGCACAACCCGCAGTGTGGGTGCTTTGGGGCGGTCCGAAGGGCTTTTTGGGCAGTAATATCACGAAGCTGCCAATATCATCAGATCTGGGCAATGGTACGGTTGTCGGGGATATCGACGGCGATGGACTCGCGGATATCGTGACTGATACCAAGGACAATAAGGTTATCATATTCAAGGGTACTGGTTCGCGGCAATTCAGCCAGGTTGCCCAGATAAACGTTATTGCTGCTGACGCCCTGGGTCTGGCTGATGTCGATTATGATGGTTTTCTGGATATGTTAGTGGCTAATGTCCATGCTTCAAGTGGTAATGGTGGCGGAGTATTAGATGATGGCGGGTTGTTCCATATCTACACGTATCTGCCGGATAGCAAGGTATTCTCGGGTATGCCCTATACCTTGTCGGGTTACGGTGCTACGCAATTCAAATTACTGGACAGCAATAATCATGGGGTGATGGACTTGTTATTCGCTCCAAAAGCAGGAAAATACAGTGACAATCCTGCTTTGTTGATATACCCAGGGAGTAAGGATTCTGTCGATTTATTTAATATGCATCAAGCAACGGAGATTAAATCACCACCTCTCAGGGACCTGCATACAGATGATCTCAACGGCGACGGTTGGCCTGATATAGCAGGAATTGTCGATTCAGATGAAAATGTCGATAAAAATCAGATCGTTATTTTTTATAACAGGGCAGGAATCTTCGATGCTCAAAGACCGGAAATATTGCCGTGCAATGGGGATTCCTGGATGTCCATTGCAGACGTTAACGGCGATCGCTACCAGGACCTCATCGTGACCATGCCCACCGAGGGGAATCCCATTATCTATCTGGGAGGCCGTGATGGCTTTTCTGCTGATCGTACGATTTCGATTCCAATATCCGATACAGGCGGAATAGTGGTTGCTGATTTCAACCAGGATGGTGCCTTGGACCTGGCTGCGGTGCGTCATAACGATGTGGTTATACTCTATGGCCCGCCTGATACGTGGTCTGGCGGGAATGTCCACAAGCAGACAATTGATAATATTCCCCATATTGGAGGAGGTGGCATTGGATTCAGCCAGGTGCCTGAACAGGTGAGTGATGGTGTGATGCCACACCAGCCAGGGCCTTACAATCCCTTGCCTCGGAATGGCGCCGACGGGGTATCACGTGAAGTGGTGCTGCGTTGGGCCTCGGAAGGTGGCAAGACATTCGACATCTACCTGGGACGCACGAAGGACCATTTATTGCCATTGGCCCAGGCTGTAACCACGAAATGGTTCAAGCCCGGCACGTTGTCACCAAATACGGATTACTATTGGCGGGTGGATGTACACGCGGATCACAAGTACTGGAAGGGGCCGGTGTACAAGTTCAGCACCATGTCCGGTAAGCCGTCTGATACCACGGACAGCGATTTCGATGGTGTTCCCGATGGCCAGGATTGCCGTCCGTATAATCCGACTCTGCCCAACTGCCACTTCCGCGATTGCGGTGATGACGGGTGCGGGACAGGTTCGGTATGCGGTACGTGCGACGACGGCCTGAATTGTACGACTGACGATTGTAGTATTGATGGCAGGTGTACATACTATCTTGATGCCAACTATCGAGGTTGCGTGATCGATCACGCCTGTGTGTCAGCGTATGCCTATGCACCGAACAATCAGTGCCTGATGTGTGACCCTGCGGAGAATGCATGGATGTGGACGCCCGTGCAGGATGGCACAGAGTGCAAGGAGCCCTCGGGAGATGACATATTCATGTGTTTCCACGGTGACTGCCAGCAGTTTACGGATGCCGATGGTGACGGTGTGCCGGAGGGCTCAAGCCTCCTGGACATCTGCAGGGGGGAGGCAACAAACTTCTGCAATGACAACTGTCCAAATATAGCCAATCGAAACCAGTCCGACTGTGATCACAACGGCCGGGGTGATGCCTGTGAAGGCTGTGGCAATTGCCACTCATCAGACCAATGCAAGGAGTACCAACTGGACACCAGTCAAGGTAAATGCGTACTGCAGAACGTTGCTGATGGCACCCCATGTACGGATTTTTACCATTCCAGTTCATGCAGCAAGGGTGCCTGCCAGAGTGGTCAGTGCGTGGAACAGGATGGTTGCGAGCCGTTTGGGTCATCCGTATATACGTCAGACAACCCTATCAAAAACTTCACCGTTAGTGATACAGGCGAATGTATTCCTTTAAGTGCTGACCAGGGGTACTGTAAACACCTGTGTACTATGCGTGTTGATGAAGGTGATGTGTATCAGCAATGCGTGAACACCTATGTGGTTCCGAGCATCTGTACCTACGATTTCATGCCCAAGGACTGGCCGTGTTTCAAATTCGATGGGACGAACTATACAAAAGGACACTGCATGGATGACGATGACAAGGGTAACTGCCAGCAGGAGTGCACAAGTAACGAATGTATGACAGTACAAAGCACCTCGCCTTGCACCATTACATTAAATGATGGACAGGGCTGCGGCACTGACACGGGTGTATGCGTGGACGGGGATTGCCTGTACCAGACGCCGGATGAATGGATGGGTAATTTGTCGGAAAACTATAAATTGAGGCCCCTTGGATTCTCTGCCAGGACTGATAACATCGACTTGATCGCAGTGGAACAAGACAAGGATAATCAATTCCATACAGCGGTATGTCCCGTGGATCCCTCGTGGTACCCATTGAACTCACCCTGCCAGGGCGGACCTAATGTCTTTAGTGATGTAGCCTATAAAGAAGACCTCGGCGGCATGACGGACCGCAACATGATTGTGACCAACAAGGGGCCGTCGTGGTTCAAGCCCTATGGCGGCAACGCTTCATGGGAATATGTGCAAACCGGTCCCCTGTCCTGGCAATGGAGCCGCATACTGGTGGCCCGTGACCTGGATATACGGGACAGAAGGTACTGGATTTTCGGTGTTGACAGCACTAATAAACTGCATGCAGGGGTATTTTATTCTGACGGAGGTATTATTGACATGTTGCCGTACCAACTAAACGACAGTGCCGGGTACCAGTTCATGTCCGCAGTGGCATTTGGTGACGATGCCGTGGCCCTGGTGAAGAAAACCGGCGAGGAGGGCTATCGTTTGCTGGTGAACAATAATGAATCGGATGGTGACAACTACTTTGTGGGCAATTTCGTTGAATCGTCTGAAGTGTTGAAAAATACAGTTTTTCCACGTTCTCTTGCATGGGAATTGATAGGTAATTCCAATACCAGATTCGTATGTTACGTGCTGCCTGACGAACAGGATAACACCAAGTATGATTTGCGGTGCAGACAGTATAACGATAACCCGAGGTCATGGGATACCGTGTATTCTGGCACCACCCTGGATTTCCCTGCGGATAACAAGTTGCTCAGCATGGAGGATGCCATGATTTCGATCCAGCCTAACCGTGTAAGCGGGTTCAAGGTGTACGTGGCATCAGTCTGGGAGGCAGTGGATGGGAGCAGTGCCCTGAGGTACTCCGTATTTAATTTCAATCGTGACTTGCAGCCAGTGGTGCAAGGGGCTGCATATGACCATGTTAGCGGTGTGGTCAGTACTCAGACGACCGGTGAACAAATCAAGATCGAGGATGTGTACTACGACCGCATGACGGATTATTTCCTTGTTACCGGTGAAATAAAGGGCACAGACCCATTGCAGAGTTTCTATGCGCGTGTGCGTTCTATTAATAATTGATGAACTCCTAATAAATCAAAATTGGCAAGATCACATCTAATAAAATCAAAGAGTTAGAAAGGTAGGAATGGCCAAAATCGGACTTTTTACGAGTCCGTCAATATTTAGCACCCTCCGGTGGCCTGCGCTCCACACGGCCCCACCACGGTACCCCACGGTCAACGGTCACTGCTATTGCCACGTTTTTGACCTGTCCATGACTTGGAGTCCAAGCAGCAAGACAACCAGAACCAGTGATGGCCACAGCAAGGCCAGGGGATTGGCCTCCAATCCGGACAGTGCATCGGCAATTAGATTGCCCAGGCTGGGGTTTGGTGGGGTGATTCCCAGGCCCAGGAAGGACAGCAGCACCTCCTGCCTGACCACGTTAGGCGTCAGCACTACCATGAGGGTAACAGATGGCCTGAGGACCTGTGGCAGGATATGCTTGAGCAGGATGTGGGGCCGGGATGCACCCATGGCCTTTGCAGACAACACGAAGTCCTGTTCCCGTGCGGAGGCAGCCAGGGAGCGGACCGTACGTGCAACCGGCAACCACTGGACGATCAACACGGCCAGTACGAGGTTCAGAAATCCGGGGCCGCGCAGGGCTACCAGTATGACCACCATCAGGATGTACGGCAGGCCGTACACCACATCCACGAAACGCATCATTATTGCATCCACCCAGCCGCCTGCAACACCAGCCACCATGCCATAGGTCAGGCCTATCAGGAAGGATGATAGGCCTGCAATCAGGGCCAGCAGTACGGATGTACGCAGCCCGATGAGCAAACGCGACAATATATCGCGGCCCATATTGTCCGTCCCAAGGACAAAGGGTTCGGTCAGGGGTGCGCCCCGGAACTCGGCGGCAGTCACCACGTGGTCGTGGTTGCGGTCCATGCGCATCAGCGTGATGACCGAAAGCCTCATCCACCTGGTGGCCTTGACGAATTCAACCGCCGAGACGCGGTGGTCATGGTTTGTATCCATGCTGCGAAAAAGGGATGGCAGTGGGGCGTCCGGCCTGAGTTGCTCGAATCGATGTTTCAGGTTGATGAAACGGTCATGCAAGGTCATTAACTCCGGGCACTGGGGCCCGCTGAGTGTGTGTTTTATTACCAGCCTGCCATTGTGATCCAGGTCCATTAACCGGAAGTATTGCCGTTGATTGTCCGTACGTTGGAGGCCATTGGGCACATCCCGACAAAAAGGGCTGGCATTGATAAACAGAGGGTGCTGCTCGTCCATGGTGAAATCCAGGAATGTACGGCGTATGTTTGGGCCGATCAATGCCAGGGCCAGGCCCAGGAGGCATGTTAGCAGTAACCTGTTGCGGGTCATCCATGCCTCCTCGTCCGTGGGTCCAAGGCAAGGACCAACAGGTCGCTGCCCATGTTCAGCACAACCAGCAACAAGGCGTAAAAATACACCATCCCCATGAGTACAGGGTAGTCCCTGCCCAGGGCGGAACTCACGAAAAACCGGGCCATGCCCGGCACATGGAATACCTCTTCGACCACCACCGAACCGGTCATCAGGGAGGCGGCCACAGGCCCCAGCAGTCCGCACAAGGACAACAGGACGTGCCTGGTGGCATGCATCAGGACATGCCTGGTGCGCAACCCCCTGGCGTTCAGGCTGGCAAACACCGGGGAGGCCATGAATTGCCTGGTGGATGTAAGCACGATGCGGTGAAAAACCGCCCAGTAGATAGAGGCGAGCGTCAGAATCGGCAGTATTGCGCCGGCAGTGGTCCCGTTCCAACCCATGGGCAGGATGTGTGTGCTGACAGCGAATACGTACAAGGCCAGGGGGGCGGCAACGACCATGGGTACGGCCAGCGTGAAGGTGGAAAGCGTGGTAAGTGTGTAATCGAGCGGGGCATGCCTTGCGGCAAACAGACCGCTGAGCAGGCCGAAAACCAGGGCGAGGAGCAGCGCAATAAGGCCGATGGAGGCGGTTACCGGTGCTGTACGGGCGATGATCTCGCGTACTGTGCGCGTGCCGGCGCTTTCATAACTGACCCCGAAATCGAATGCTGTCATGTGCACCAACATGCTGACATAACGCAGAATAAGTGGCCTGGCCACTGCCGCTATAACCATGCCGGGACGCAATGACTCACCCGGCCGGATGCCAACAGCCAGCAGCCTGCCCGATATCCTGGTACGAAGGACCCCGTGATTTTTGCACACAGCCACCCCGTCGCCTGCGTGCAGATAACGCCCCTCCCTGGTTACATGAATGACCTCGCATGTTTGTGTGCTTTGCACGGGCAGTCCGATGCCCAGTCGTATGTACTGACCGACCCGGACGCTGTCAGGGACCCGGTGCTCCGAGGACAAAGGCCCACCTGGCGCCAGTTCCACGACAAAGAACGACAGGGTCATGATCGCTACCAGCGTTACGACCGCCTGGACTATTTTGCCGGCAACAGCCTTAATCATGAAACGATAGTAGCAAATTTTGCGCAAGTGTGTGTAAAGTACGGAAAATTTTCGGCGAAAACCGCGAAAACCTTAGACGTTCATGGATTGTAATAATTCGTTCAGGCCCTTTAGTTCGGCTTTGAAATCATCGACAGAACTGCGAATTTGTTCGGCCTGGGCAGCGAGTTGTGTATTTTTCTGGCCAGCGTCCATGGAGTCGTCCGTGCTAATCCTGTTTACGATTTCCACGGACGTTTGCAACTGGTGGATCAATTCGTTCAGGTTTTCATAATTTTCGCGTAATTTCAGGTATTCCTTGGGTGCTGCTATTGTTTCGTCCACGCGGGATTTCAATTTTTCAATCTCGGCCTTGAGGGTTTCATTTTCCTGTTGAAGCGCCTTCAGGGCGCTGTCATCACCACCGCCACCGCCTGCTTTCAACTTTTCGTTTTCCTCGATAAGCCTGGAGACCTTCTTTATGTAGGACCTGTTTGCCATGCGTGCATTGCCAAGGTCCCGGGTCAATTCATCCACCCTCATTTGGGCCTCGTGCAATTCTTTGCGGATGTCCTCCACCTGGTTCGCATCGGCCTTGAGCCGTTCCACCTGATCCTTCATTGCGTCGCGTTGAGCCTTCAGGTCTGCCAGGTCTTGCTCGAATTGTTTTTTGAGGTCCTCCCAGCGCTGGTTTTCCTCCAGCAGTGCGTCCCTTTCCTTGACCAGCCTGTCAAATTCCTCCTGTTGCACCTGCTGGCCGGCCTGTTTTTGCTCTTCCAATTGCTGCTGAACGGCCTTTAATTGTTGATTCAGATCTTTTACCTGCTTTGCCAGTTTGTCACGCTCCTCCTGCAAGGCCTGCGCCCGGGTTGCCTGGCCCTCCAGGTCCTCCATCTTCTGCAATTTCTGCTCGTATTCCTTGATTTTGCTATTGAGCGCGTCGATCTGGTCTTCCATCTGGGCGTTTTCGGCCTCGGCCCTGTCCAGCAGGGATTGCATTTCATCTATATCAACACCATTGTCTGCGTTCGTTTCGTCCTTTCGCAGACGTTCGATCGTTGCCCGCAATTCCTCGACCTGTCGTTGCAGCCCTGCTATGATATCGTCCTTTTCCTTTATCCGGGCCTTTAATTCATCGATCTGGCGCTGGGCATCCTCGTTTACGGATTCGATTTGTTTCATCACCGTATGCCTGACCTCGCCGAATTCAACCGGGGAACTCCCGGCTTCCTCCGAAGGTGCCTCCTCCGGGGTAGTAAGTTCGGGTTCGGCCTCCGCAGGCTCCTCCTGCTGTGGCGGCGAGGATTCCCGGGCCTGTGGTACGGGAGGTTCGGCAGCAGCCTGGGTTTCCTCCTCTGCCTCAACCTCTACCCGGTTTTCCTCGTTTTGCGCATTTTCCACCACGATCCCTTCTTCTTCAGGCGGCATGCCCATGTCCACAGGCGGCGGAGGCGGCTCTGTTTCGCCATCCACAACCAGGTAATCATCGTCATCAAAATGAAATTTGACCTCCAGGTTACCGGCAAAGAATACGTCCCCATCCTCCAGTGGCACCGGTTCATGGGGATTCAGTTTTTTCATGTTGTAATAGGTGCCGTTTGAACTACCCATGTCTTCCAGGTAGAAATTACCGCTGGCGAACAGCACTTTGCAGTGTACACGACTGACCGTGGGATTTTGTACCCTCAGGTCGGCCGCCTTGCCCCTGCCCACGGTTATTTCCGTGTGCTCCTTGCCCACGGGACCTTCAATCTTGTTACCATCCTTATCGAAGAATTCTATTCTTGCCACAGTAACCTCCTGTATTTATTCAAACTTTTTTAATGCCCGGAATTGCCCGACCTGTTTGCCCTCCGAGCCCTGGATTTCACCGGCAATTACACCGTAACCCATAGACCCCTTGAACAGGTACACATTTTGCAAATCAGCGCAGGTCTGCTTGTCCTGGTCTGCATAGGGATTGAACGTAAAGGAAACCGCTCCAGTGTCCTCGTTGTAATGCAAGTCGCAGATTACGATGCTTTTCCCGCTGATCTGCCGGTCCGTGAATACGCCTGACACGGTGTGATTATCATGGATTACAAATTGTACCGAAAACGTCCTGCCCTGAAAGAATTCCCCGCTGCCATCCCATTGGCCTACAATATCAGGACCGCATCCGATAACCCACAGCATTAAAACCGCCAATAACAGGAATTTTTTCATTTTTCACCTCGTGTATCCAGATTACAGCCATCCCAATTGTAATACATAGTCAGCAGAAGGCAAAGGGTTTTCGAAGAATTTTATCCAGGAGATCGAAGAACAGGCCTGCAACTCAGTCGGCGGGCAGGAAATACACATCCGTGGGACTGAACTGGGACAGGCGGCGGAATTTCATTTTCAGCTTCATTCCGATCCAGTCCAGGCTGGGTTTCAATGGGTCCACGCCGACCAGCCGCCCCAGGAACAGTGTGTCCGCTCCGTCAAACTCGATGAGTGCCAGGATGTACGGTGTTTCCTTCAGGAAGGACTCGGACCCGAAATGACATACCGTAAAGGAATGCAGCCTGGCCTCCTTGGGCATTTCGAGCCATTCGCACGGGCTGCCGCATACGGCACAACTCTTGCGCGGAGTGGGGAATACCTTGCCGCATTTCGTGCATTTCGTGCCCAGGAATACCTTGTTTGCCAGACCTGCAAAAAACGGGCTGTCCTGGCCGTAACTGTGGATGTAGTCGATCTGATAGGGCTGCTTGATGATGATCGGCGCCATTTCGTCCAGTTTCTGCAGGTCCTTGGGAAACGGTACATTGAACAACACGGTTCCCTGGTCCAGGCCTTCGTTGACCCGCATCTTTATATCTTTTTTCTTATCATCCATTGCCAACCTCCTTAGTCTTCCCTCTGAAGAATGGAAACGGTTACGTAGGTACCTGTGCCGGCGTGGCTGTGGATTGCGCCGGTTTTGGCGTTTGGTACCTGTAACTTGTTGTTATTGAAGTGTTTTTCAATGCTGTGTTGCAATTGCCACAACGCAAATACACCCTGCATCAAGCCGCTTGCGCCCACCGGGTGTCCGCATGCGATGAGCCCGCCCGAGGGATTTACAGGCACCTGCGATTTTTCAGGCAGTGTCAGGCCGTATTCCACGTTTGGCAGGAATGCCTTGCCGCTGGCTGCGAACGGCCCGCCCTGGCCGTAGTAACACAGGCCCATGTCCTCGTAGGTCTGGATTTCGCTGGACGTGTATGCATCGTGCAGTTCCACGAAATCGATTTCCTTGGCCGGGTCTGTGATGCCGGCGCGTTCATAGGCCTGCTTGCTGGCCATCCTGCCGGCCCTGAACGAATGTACACCAGGGTATTTAAACCCTTTCTCGAATAATTCCTTGTAGTAGGCCTTGGCCTCCGAAGTCTTTTCGGATTCCAGGGCATTGAATTTGTAAAATTCGTCAAACGTCTGGTGTGGACGGTCGGCAAGCCTCATGGCATCGGTGCCGCGGCCGATCGCACGCACATAGACCTTTGGCAGGGTTTTGCCCGTGGCCTTTTCCAGTTTTTCGAGGCCCTCTTCGCTGACCAGCAGGAGTGCCGCAGCCCCGTCGCTCATCGTGCAGATGTCCAGGCGGGTCAGTGGCCATGCCACCATGGGTGCATTACGCACGTCCTGGATACCGATTTTCATGGGTTTCTGGGAATAGGGGTTGTAATAGGCATTGCGGTGGTTTTTCACGCTCACGTGTGCCATCTGTTCCGGCGTTGTGCCGAATTCCTTCATGTGGCGGACCACCATCATGGCGTAGTAACCGGAATAAAAACCGCCTACCGGATAGTCAAAAGATACGTCGCTGGCCAGGGCAATAAACTCGTTGCCCTTCCATGTGGCCACGTGACTCATGTATTCGAACCCAAATGCCAGGGTAATATCGGCGTCCCCACTGGCGACCTCCTTGTAGGCTTCCTGGAAACAGATCCCCCCGGTTGCACCGCCGCCTTCCACGCGGTGTGAGGGCTTGGGTATCAGGCCGAGGTAGTCCTGGCCCATGATTCCTGCCATCAACTGCCGTTGAAAGTGGTCGGAGAAATAAGAGGTAACCGACGAGTCGATCAACTCGTTCAATTGCGGCGCCTCCATGTCCAAATCATCCAGAATTTCCTGATATGCCTCCCTGACGAGCCCTGTAAAAGTCTTGTCAGGCCTGGCCTTGGCGAATTTACTAACGCCACCAGCAACAACGTAAACCTTTCGCATATTAGCCTCCAAAATAAAAACCAGGGACAGGCTATCATAAGAGTAAGGCCTTTGCAAGAATGAGATCCACCCCAATTACCTGACTAAATTTGTGGGGGTGGTTTGGTACTTGACATCGTGTAAAAGATGTGTATAATTCATCCTGATGCTCGCGGGGTGGAGCAGTTGGTAGCTCGTCGGGCTCATAACCCGAAGGTCGCTGGTTCGAATCCGGCCCCCGCAACCGATCTGCACACAACCGTTTGGGAGGTATGATGACCTTACTGGAAACAATAAACAACAGGTTTGTACAGGCCAGGCGTGACAGAAACAAGGATGTTGCGGACTGTCTGAAGATGGTTAAATCCAGGATTAGTTTGTACAAGGCATCGCCCAGTTTTTCCGGTGAATTGACGGATGAAGTGGTTCAACAGGTTATTGCATCCTACGTGAAAGAGGTCCGAAAGGCGTTAAACGAGATCGAACATGGCGGGGCACAGGACAGCGATATTGCGCGTAAGTACCGCTTTGAGGTGGAATACCTGTCGGAATTCCTGCCCAGTTTGATGGATGCGCGCGAAACGGAGGACGTGGTTCGCAAAGTAATCGCTGAAGTAGGGGCGCTTACCAGGCGGGACAAGGGCAAGGTCATGTCCGCTATCATGCGTAAGTACAAGGGCCGTATCGACCCGAAACTGGCCACTGAGGTGTGTGATAGCCTGTTATCCTGAAATTGAATACCGTTTTCTTGCAGTAAGGCCAAAGTGTTCATATAATTAGGATGAGGAGTGTGGTGATTCCATGGACTACAGAAAACGAGACGATAGACACATATTAAAATGTTCCTTTTGCGGCAAACCGCAGAGCCAGGTAAAAAAACTGATCGCAGGGACGCACGCGTATATTTGTGATGAATGCGTGGCCTTGTGTAGCGACATTATCCAGCAGGAACTGGGTAATGAACCACTTGTTTCCAAGACCCACGGCCTGCCCAAACCCGCTGACATACATGCATTTCTGGATGAGTACGTGATCGGCCAGGAAGCGGCAAAGCGGACCATATCCGTGGCGGTGTACAACCACTATAAACGGATCGATGCCCCTAATGTCAGCGGCGAGGACGTGGAATTGCAAAAAAGCAATGTCCTGTTGATTGGCCCTACGGGCAGCGGCAAAACCTTGATGGCGCAAACGCTTGCCCGGGTATTGCGGGTGCCCTTCGCATCAACCGATGCCACCAGCCTGACCGAGGCGGGTTACGTCGGCGAGGATGTGGAAAACGTTATCGTGGCATTGTTGCAGAATGCGGATTACGATGTTGACGCAGCTCAAAGAGGTATTGTTTATATCGATGAAATCGACAAGGTTGCACGAAAAGGTGATAACCCTTCGGTAACGCGTGACGTATCCGGTGAAGGGGTACAGCAGGCATTGCTGAAGATCCTGGAAGGGACTATTGCAAACGTCCCTCCCAAGGGGGGGCGCAAGCATCCCCAGCAGGAATTCATCCAGGTGGATACCACGAATATCCTGTTTATTCTGGGTGGCGCATTCATCGGGCTGGACAACATCATAAAGCAACGCTTGAGGGGGGGCAGCATCGGGTTCGGCAGGGAATCCATGGACGTTAACAGGCTCAGTGTGGGCGAATTGTTAAAGAAGGTGGAGCCCGAGGACCTGATAAAATTCGGTTTGATCCCTGAATTTGCAGGCAGGGTCCCGGTGATTGCCCCATTCCATGAACTGAACCAGGAACACCTCGTGGAAATACTCGTGCGTCCCAAGAATGCGCTTGTAAAACAGTACATCCGTTTGTTTGAAATGGACGACGTAAAACTGGAGTTCACGGATGATGCGTTGAGGGCCATTGCTGACCTGGCAATAGAACGCAAAAGCGGGGCCAGGGGCCTGAAAGCAATACTGGAAAAGCACATGCTGGATATCATGTACGATGTCCCGTCGCACCCGGAAATCAAAGAGGTCATCATTAACGGGGACGTGATCCAGAAGCATGCAAAACCCATCATCCTGTACGAGAAGGACATTGAAAAGGCGCTGTGAAACGGATACATGCACTGGTTTCAGGACGTGTACAGGGCGTCTGGTTCAGGGCGTTTACCAGGGACAGCGCCATGGAACTTGGTGTAACCGGCTGGGTGCGCAACCTGCCTGACGGACGGGTGGAAACCATGGCCGAAGGCGAAGATAACGCGATCAAGGCATTCATTAAAGCGTTGTGGCAGGGTCCACCCATGGCACAGGTCACGGACGTCCGGGTGAACGAGGAAACGGTTACCCGCGAATTTGAGGGTTTTGAGATCAGGTATTAGGTTTCAGGCCGGATGGAGTGCGGATGTCCTCAAGTGTGTTGATTTGATGGCAAATTCAGGGCGGGTTTAGACCCCGCCCCTACGAATGTTGTGTAAATTCAGTATGTTGCAGCGCAAGTAATATAACGACGGACGCCTGCGCTCCACACGGCCACGGCCAACGGACACGGCCACGGTCCACGGCCACGGAAAGGCCGGCAGGAAGCCGGCCCCACACGGTCCACGGCCACGGTCACGGCCAACGGTCACTGAATTCTGGCTTCGGGTATCGGGTTTCGGGCCGTAGCCTGCGGCTGCGCGGGACGGCCCTGCGGGCCTTTCGGGAAGGCTTCCGTGGTAACCGGAAACCCCGGC
>WGCQ01000185.1 GCA_015493765.1 Deltaproteobacteria bacterium | reverse complement strand
GCCGTTGGCCGTTGACCGAGGCCGTTGACCGTTGACCGAGGCCGTGGTTTCCGGTTACGACGGGAGCCTCCCCGAAGGCCCGCAGGGCCGTCCAGCAGCAGCCGCAGGCTGCGTCCCGAGACCCGAAACCCGAAGCCAGAATTCAGTGGCCGAGGCCGTTGACCGTTGGCCGAGTCCGAGGCCGTTGACCGAGGCCGTTGACCGTTGACCGAGGCCGTGGTTTCCGGTTACGACGGGAGCCTCCCCGAAGGCCCGCAGGGCCGTCCAGCAGCAGCCGCAGGCTGCGTCCCGACGCCCGATACCAGAGGCCCGAGGCCGTTGACCGAGGCCGTTGACCGAGGCCGTTGACCGTTGGCCGAGTCCGAGGCCGTGGCCGTTGGCCGTTGACCGAGGCCGTGACAACGAGCCGTCAGGCGGAGTTTTACGCCCGAATTTAGTCAGGTAATTTTGGGTCAATTTTGTCTTGCAAGTCATACATTTATCTGCTATGAACAGCCCATGTATGCTGGTGATGGCGGGATTACGCTCTTTGCACCTGCCAAGGTAAACATCGTGTTGGAGGTGGGGCCCGGGCGTAAAGATGGGTTTCACGAGGTCAAGGGCGTAATGGCCCCGATTCCGTTATACGACATCCTGGTTGTCCGTCCTGCCCAGGCTATTAATGTCCGTATGCATGGTTTTGACCTTCCAATACAGGAAAACCTGGCGTACCAGGCGGCCCGGTCATTTTTTGGTACTACGGGTATCCGTGGTGGGGCAGATATCGAAGTTTTCAAGGCGATTCCTGCTGGCATGGGGCTGGGTGGTGGTTCCTCGGACGCGGTGGCCGTATTGCGTGGCCTGGATTTCCTGTACGGCGGCATCACGCCGCACGAAACCATGATGTCCATGGCAGCAGGGCTGGGCTCTGATTGCCCGTTTTTCTTGGATCCGCAGGTATCCCTGTTTGAGGGCAGGGGCACTGATGTACACGCCGTGCCTGGTGCCAGGCTGCCCTTGATATTGATTGTCATACCGGTCCCTGGAAACGGTATGGGCCTGGGCCCCCTGTCAACGCGAGTCGTGTACGGCAGGTTCGATGACCTCAACCATGAGTCGGCGGCCATGGGCACCAATGCCTTTGGTGTTATTACAAAATCAGCAATCAGGACCTTGACAAAAACAACGAAAGGGGTTAACATGACGCGCCCTTGTGTCAGGTGTTTCAATGCGTTGGAGCCTGCGATCCTCGATATTATGCCAAAGGCTGCGGCATTGAAACAGGCCGTGCTGGAGGCAGGCGCGTATGATGCATGCTTCAGTGGCGCTGGGGTGGCGGTGGTCGGCTTTTTTGAAAGTGGCCGGCGAATGTTGGCCGCAATTGCCAGGTTGGGACCACTGCTGGGTCCGGGTTATGTGACCCTGTGGTTTACCTGATTGGAGGTAAGAAATGGAAAAAATATCGATTGAAATCAGAAAGCGCGAATACACGGGCAAGGGTATTGCGCACAGGATCAGGGCCTTGGGCTACATACCCGCCGTGGTTTATGGTCCTCACACGGATGCTTTTGCCGCTGTTGTGGACCCCGAACCGGTGAAAAAAGTGATCGTAAACGGCCCCAAAGGGATAAATACACCGATCACATTAAAAGTTGCGGATTCGGACGTCACTTACAATGCGATTATAAAGGACTACCAGAAGGACCCCGTGACGCGCCAAATCCTGCACTGTGATTTCTGGGCCTACAGCGATGGTGACCAGGTTATGACCAGCGTTCCTTTGAATTTTACAGGCAAAAGCAAGGGCGTGGAAAAGGGCGGTCGCCTGAGCAGGCACCTGTACACGGTAAAGGTCAAGGGTGCCCCGGAATTGTTGCCTGCGGCCATTGACGTGGACATCACGAACCTGGAAATCAACCAGCAGATAAAACTTGATGCCCTGCCTGTACCGGAGGGGGTGCAACTGGTTTTCAGGCATAATGTCCCGGTGGTCTCCGTGCGTATGGGTCGTGGCGAGGCGCTGCAGGAGGAAGAGACCGCGGAAGGCGAGCAGGAGGCACCTGCGCAAGGCGGCGAGGAAACGAAGGCATAGTGTGTTCCAGCGTAGCGGGGATGTTCTTTGAAAATTGTTGTCGGATTGGGTAATCCAGGCGCGCAATACAGCCAGACAAGGCACAATGTGGGTTTCATGGTGCTGGATGGACTGGCTGGCGATGCCAGGTGGCGGCATGCATCCAAATTCCTGTGGTGCGTGATACGCGTACAGGGACAACAGGTGGGCCTGGTCAAGCCTGGCACGTGGATGAACCTCAGCGGTATAGCGGTCAAGCAGGCTATGACCTTGTTGCATGGAAGGGTGCGGGACCTGATGGTCGTGCATGATGACATGGATTTACCGCTTGGGACCATGAAAATGCGTCCTGGTGGTGGGGACGGCGGCCACAAAGGTGTCCGCTCAGTGATTTATGAACTGGGGGATGAAGGCTTTGCCAGGATCAGGATAGGCATTGGACACCCGCAGGACAGGGATGTGGTGGATTACGTGTTGCAGCCATTCGATCCGACAGAGATGGAAATTATCGAGAAATTGATTCCCAGGGCTGTCCTGGGAGTGAAATCATGGGTTCGCGAGGGGGTCCAGCGGGCCATGAATACGTTTAATCGGACCCGTAAGAACTCCTTTCCCGAAGGGGACAAAGGCCATGAGGAGGTATGAATGAGTGTACAACTCAGGAAGTACGAGACGATCATCGTTGCCAGACCGGAAATGGCGATTGATGAGTACAAGGCCCTGCACAAAAAGGTTACGGATGTCTTTGGAAAGCATTCCGGTGACCTGATCGTGTTTGAAGTGTGGGGTAAACGCAGGCTTGCCTATCCCATCAAGAAGAACCAGAAGGGCTACTACACCTACTACATGTATGCTGCGGACAACAGCGTGGTCCAGGAACTGAATGCCATGCTGCGTCTGAGGGACGATGTGTTGAAGTACCTGACGGTCAAACTGGCTGACACGGTTGATAGTAGTGCTTTGGACAAGGAACGCAAGATCGAGGAATTCCAGTCCGAGGACAAGCACGTCGAAACGGATACCGTCAGCGAACCGGCGGTTGCTGAGCCACCGGCAGAAGTCAGCGATGGTAATGAGGGTAAAACAGAGGAATAAGGAGGAGTCATGCCCAAAAAGAAGGATAAAAGAAAGAATCGCAAGGAAAGGCAGGCCAGGAAGAAACGTTACTTCAGGAAAAAGGTATGTGCATTTTGCGCTGACCCGAGCCTCGTAATTGATTACAAGGACGTGGGCATGCTGAAGCGGTATATCTCGGAGGCCGGCAAGATCGAGGCATCCAGGGGGACCGGCCTGTGCACAAAGCATCAGCGGCAGATGGCGCTGGCCATAAAGCGGGCCAGGCATATTGCCCTGTTGCCATATACCACGCTGGGCAGACGTTGATTGTGGGCCTGGTGCCCTTTTATTGAAGAAGGAGGCTGATGTGAAGGTTATATTGACCTCGGATGTCCAGGATGTCGGAAAGGCTGGCGATATAAAGAACGTATCCGACGGTTTTTACAGGAATTTTTTGTTTCCCAAGGGACTGGCGGTTGTGGCTGATGAGCGCAGGAAACAGGAACTGGAGCACCAGAAGCGCGTGATCGCCAAAAAGGCCGAGCGGTTGCACAAACTCACCATGAGTCTGCGCGAGAAGATCGAGGCCGTATCCATTACTATTGCCAGGCAGGCGGCAGAAGAGGACAAAATTTTCGGGTCCGTTACTGCCAGGGACATAGGACAGGCCTTGGCGGAGCAGGGGGTCGAAATCGACCACAGGAATATCCTGCTGGACAAGCCCATCAAACAACTCGGGTCGTTCAATATTGACGTGAAATTGCATGGTGATGTGCGTGCGACATTGCGGCTCTGGGTGGTAAAGGAATAACCTTGTCCATTCGATTATGAAACCCCGGGCAATAGTGTCCTCTTTACCGCATTCCACTAATACCCTCGTTTTATCAAAGCAGGATTCCCACCATTTATTGCATGTGCTTAGGCTTCAGGCCGGTGCCGAGGTCGAGGTAATAATCCCCGGTGTGGGCGTGTTTGATGCCAGGCTTGAGCGGGCTGTTGAAAATCGGGCACAAGTGCGCCTGGGTGTTAGGCGAGAGGCCATCGAGGACCGCGAAAGCCCGTTGAGGATACGCGTGGTCATGCCATTTCTGAAGGGGGACCGGACGCGGTGGGCAGTGCAGAAGGCTGTGGAGGCCGGGGCGGATAGTTTCAGCATCGGCACCATGGACCACAGCGTGGTCAGGCCGGAGGGAAGGTCTGTTAGCAGCAGGTTGCAGCGTATAAAAAAGGTCATCGAGGCTGCATGCATGCAGTCCGGTCGTTCATGGATCCCGCAGGTGGAGTTTTTTGAGGGGGTTGCAGGCCTGGACATCGAGGGACCAGTGTTCGTGATGGACCCACAGTCGGATACGGGTATCGAACAGGTGTCGAAGGTGGGTAAATCGGTGCGCAGCATGACGATCATCACAGGCCCGGAGGGTGGATTCTCACGGCAGGAACGGGAACTTTTCATGCGCAGGGGGTATATTGCAACCAGGCTCGGTCCGCGGGTATTCCGTGCCGAGACTGCCGTGGTTGCCGGGCTTGTTGCCTTTCAGACATGGTTGGGGGATATGCGATGATACTGTTACTCAGGGCCGTGGCAGGCGTATTCGACCTTGGAATTACGGGCGGCCTGGCGGCAGGCATGTTTTATTTGGCCATGCACGTGTTTGGTTTGAAATATCCGCCAAGGTATTGGAATTACTGGGATTATCTGGTTGACATCATCAATCTGCATCCCCTGTTTGTGTACCTTGCCCTGGGGGCCATCGTGTTGGCCGTACTTATTTACGCTTTTGTGGGCATGTTTGTGCGCGGGTCAGTAGGGCTGTTTGTGACTGGCCTGGAGGTGCGCCCGGGTGGCAGGGGGATACTGATGTATATGCGGCTGGTTTTGCGTTACATCCTGTTTCTGGCGGGTATGGCGCTTGCAGGACTGCCGTTGTATGGGATAATATGGAGCAACGGGCGTCGCGGTCCGCATGATTGGATTACGGGCGTGGAGGTTCGGCGCAGGACGGTGCAGGAACGCGGTACCCCAAGGGAGGCTGTATGATGCGCAGGATGTTTGCAGGTCTGCTGTTGTTCGTTTCGGCAACGGCGTTTGCAGGAACCAGTAATGCCCTGTATTACCGGGGGGTGATGTTGGGCGAGGACGGAAAACCCGTATCAGGGGTGTTTCCCATGACCTTTAGCCTTTACAAAACGAAAAAATCCAGGCGGGCGGTCTGGAAAGAACGTATGTGGGTGGCCGTGGATGAAGGCGGCTATATCGTGAGGCTGGGCGAACGCAAGCCCTTGCATCTCGGTAAGTTGAACAATTTGTGGATCGGGATCAGGATCAAGGGCATGGGGGAGGTGCTACGGGAACCGTTCCATCCTACCGTGGTGTCCCAGGCTGCAAGCGGGGCAAAATTGCCTAATGTCCCGAGCGGCGTGGTCAAAACTACACACAACCAGGGATCGGTGCATTATGCCGATACGGCAGGCTTTGCGGCCGAGGCCGGGCATGCAAAGACCGCTGATGAAATCGGTGGCCTTACACTGGACCAGGTGCTGCAAAAACTGGGTAGTGCCCAGCAAAAGGGGGCCGGACACATCAGGATCGGCTCTGCCAGGCGGTACGGAAATCACCTTGGCGGCAGCGGAGGCACCACCGAATACAACGAGCAATGCCCCGAGGGGTACGTGATGGTTGGCCTGCGCGGGGCCTACGGGCTGTACATTGATTCCGCACAAATCGTATGCGCACCCATAGAGACGCAATGAGTGAAACACGGCAAAAAGTCAAGGTGGTGCTGAACGGGCAGCACTGCATAGAAGGCGCATCCAGGAAACTTTACAATGCCATGACACAGGCCCTGGTAACTGGCGAAATTGCGCCTGAGCGTGCGGAGAAAAACCTGGGGTTGCTGGCCGAGTTCCTGGAAACGGTGGATTTTCCTGCACTGCGCAGTCGTTACCATGACCTGGATGGTCGCAGGCAGTTGGAAGTGTACATATCACGGGAAAAAGACGGACGTTTTGTCGTGACCTGGGATGATAAAAGGGTTGTGGTGGACAGGAAGGATTGATGAGATTGCTGCTGGGCACATCGAATCCGCATAAGGTCAGGGAGATCAGCCAGATACTGGGCCTGGATGAATCCTGTTTTACCACGCCTGCTGACCTGGACATCCGCGGCGAACCCGTGGAGGATGGTGCGAATTTCCTGGAAAACGCGATTATCAAGGCCTTGTTTTACCATGAAAAATCAGGCCTGCCCACGCTGGCCGACGATACAGGACTGGAGGTTATTGCCTTGGGTGGACAACCGGGACTGATGTCAGCACGTTTTGCAGGTTCAGGCCACAATGACGCGGCGAATCGCAGGAAGTTGATCGGCATGTTAAGGAAAATCGATGACCGCCGGGCCCGTTTCGTGTGTCACGCAGTATTGGCCATCACCGGATCCGCAAAACCGGACCATGTCCCTCCTGGCGTCGAAGAGATCCGTTTGCCCAGGCGACACGTCAGGCTGTTTCATTCCATTGGCGAGGTTCAGGGCAGGATCGTGCTGCATGAGGCCGGTCATAGCGGGTTCGGCTATGACCCCGTGTTTTTCGTACCTGAACTGGATGCAACCTTTGCCCAGGTCCCCCAGGAAGTAAAGAATCGTATCAGTCACCGTGCGAATGCAATGAAGCGCTTTTCTGGGCTGATTATGCAAATGTGCTGAATCATTCGTGGCACGCAGGTCATAGGTTGTTCATAAAAAAGCAGGTTTTTCCGCATTTCGCCTGGGCAGTGGCTACCACCCGAGGTCAAAAACGTATTTTTTTAGGCTGAAGTTCCAGATTGTTTTTTAGCATAGCCCATTGATATTAAAGGTGAAATTCTCAATTTTGCTTCAAGATTTTCAGTTTAGGCAAGATGGCCTACAGGCCCTTCACGATGATGGTTGGCATCAATTCCACGGGCTGGTCGTGGATTTTGTCCACAGCGGACTTGAATTCGCCTCGCGTGATCCCGTATTTCTCGATGAATTCGGCGGCATTGGACTGGTTGCCCTCGTATTGCAACTGCATCAGCCTGCCAGACAGTTCCTTTAGTGCAGGTAACACCCGCTGGCAATCCACGTCAATGCCCTTTGGGCCGAACGAAAGGACGCCCTGCTCCGCCAGCCAGGCCAGGCTGATCTGGGCGGCGATTGCATGGGCCTCGCCCTGGAAACGTATGGCCCTCAACTGGGCAGCCACGAATGTCGAGCACAGCCCCTGCGCCTTGTCCGCCTCGAACAGACCCTGTTCCATCAACAATCCGGCCGTTGCCATACCTGATGTGTCCGCCTTGGCTTCTTCGATGGCCACGTAGGATTCCTTCAATGCCGCTCCCACGGGTACGTCCTTGGTGCCCTTGACGAACTGCGGACCCATGCTGTGGCAGTTTTCGTGCATCAACACGAACTTGAACAGGCCGTCGAAATTGATTTCAGCCGCCCTTTCAGGTATAAGCAAGGCCTCGCCCACGGGTCGGATAATCTTGTCCAGCCTGGCCTGCAGGAAATTGCGGTGCAGCACCTTTTTGGCACCCTTTTCCCTGCGCACCACCGGGTCGTTTGGCAGGTTGAATGCCACGAACTGGTAGCCCACGGCCCCATCGCCCGAGCGGTATATGCTGTCCACAACGCGGATCGGGGTGGCACCGCCAGCAGGGTCGCTGTACGGCCAGACCCACTCGGATAATTCCGGGATCTTTGCCTCCACCTGGCGCACCAGGTCCTGCTGTTTGGGCAGGTTTAACATGATTACGGCCTCGTGCGCGGCCTTGGTGCCCATCAGTTCGTCTTCGTAAACCTCGTATGGACCGATCACCACGTCCAGCAGGGGGTCGTCCAGGTCGATCCAGTCGCAGTCGCTGTTAAAGTAGTTGTCCTGCAGGAAGTCCTCGGCCTTGCTGAGCAGGTAGGTCCTCAGGCTGCGGTTTTCGGCATGTGCTGCCGCGGCCCGCAGGGCATCCACGATTCGGGTTGTCTGTTCCTTGAAATACTCGTGGTAGGGTAGGGCGGTCAGTTTGCCGTCCCTGCGCACCACCATGGTGTACGGGTCGAGTATGGCCGGTTCCTTTTTGGCCGCGGCCTCGACCTCTGCCTTTGTCACGTCACGCGGGTAAAAACCGCCGCCTTTGGGCCTGGGTTTGGCACCCGGGAACGGCTTGAAGTGGCTGAGCCTGTCGTAGGGGCCGCCGTTCATCTTGATCAAGGCCAGCATGTCCTTGTGGTTCGGGTCAGAATAGCGCTGGATCCATTCCTTGGCATCCGGCGATGTCTGCTCCCAGAATATGTCGGCCACCTCATCGCCTGCCCGAATCAATTCCTTTACGATTTGCTTGCGCTCGTCGTCCAGCGGTGTACAGTCCACCGGGACGTCAACAGGCGCAAAACGGGACAACATCTTGTCCACCATTTCCTTGTCCATGGGTTCCTCCATAAAAGTTAAAGGCCTTCCTTACGCAACTGTTCGAACAGCGCGCGTACTGTTTTCGATGGATTTTCGGGCAATTTCGGGACCAGGCGGCAGTACAGGTCACCCTTGGGATCGGACCCCATGGCAGGCAGCCCTAGTCCGGCCAACCGTAGTTTTGCATCGGCCCTGGTTCCGGGTTTGATTTTTACCTTCTTTTCGCCGTGGGGGGTTTGGATGCTGACACTACCACCCAGTACAAGTGCGCTGAGGGGGATTTGTACGTCGCAATGGATGTCACGACCCTCAACATGGCAATTCGTATCCGGTTGGATTTTCAATATCAGGAAGAGGTCGCCCGGCTGGCCTCCCATGGGTGAGGGGCCGCCCTTACCACGCAGCCTGAGTTTCTTTCCCGTGGTAACGCCAGGGGGTATTTTTACAGTAACCCTGCCCGCACCCGGGACTTGCAGCACCCGCTGGCCGCCATGCACTGCCTCGTATATGCTGATCGGCAGTTCCATTTGCATGTCCTGACCGCGCATGGCCTGGGAATTTGCCTGGCCAGCCCAAGGGTTGGCACCAAAACCGCCGAATCCACCGAAATTCTGGCCGAAACCGCCAGGACGGCGTCTGCGGCTGCCCCCGCCGAACATGTCACCGAAAAAGGAACCCAGGTTCAAGCCGATGTCCCTGAGGATCGAATCGAAATCCACGTTGCTGAATATGTCCTCCTGGCTGAACTGTCGGCCAAAGCCCTCGGCACCCATCATGTCATATTGCTTGCGTTTTTTGGGATCGGACAGCACGGCGTATGCCTCGTTGATGTCCTTGAAGCGCTCTTCGGCCGTTTTGTCGCCCGGATTGCGGTCAGGGTGGTATTTGAGGGCGAGTTTCCTGTAAGCCTTCTTGATTTCGTCCTCGGACGCCGTTTTGTCCACACCCAGAATTTTATAGTAATCCTTTCCCGGCATTTTTGTCACCTCGAAAACAAGCGTTATTGGGGATGCGAAATCAGCCGTTTTGGTAACAGCACTAAATGTTACCTGTCGGCATTTCGTTCCCTGAATGTAATTTAATCATTTTGCGGCGTCATGCAACAAAAAATCGGAGATAGTGAAAAAAATTCGGATTTGTTTCGATTATTTAGTGACTGACCGCGGTGAGGTATCCGGGGCGCCCCGGGTGCTGAGCCGGGCAGTGGGTTCTTTGAAAAAGGGCAGGGTGGTATGTTTCGATTCGGTGCCATTGGTGCCGGGTCTGAAACGCCGAGGGCCCGTAAGGGCCTGAGGCACGAGCGGGGCGCTGGGACAAAGGAGAGGGAATGGCTCGTAAAACAGGCACCCGTCCCCGGTTGGTTACAGGCTAGCCCTGCCCGCGGGTGGGGCTGAGAAGGGGAAAAGATGTAGTAATCACAGGCAGTTACAAACGACGCGAGCCCGAGGCTCAAGCCCGCCAAAAAACGTCGCACCCGTCTAACCTACAGCCCCTCACCGGATCGAGTTTTTACAACAAAACACTATAAAATAATACCAATAAGGGAGAATACCTAGGCATTTAACAAGTCAATTTTCTTGCCCTGTAGTGTGTTTATGGATTTGATGCATACAATAAAACGACAATGGAATTACGTGAGGAGTTTTTTACTGCCTTATAGATAGTCGAAAACTTGCAAGTGACAAGGAAAACGAGATATCAGAAGCGCCGAAGCATTATTGAGAATGGTCCTTGCGTATGCAGTATAACGGCCTATCGTTTCCTGGCACCACCACGATCCACACGGCAACTGCCATATTTTTGCTTACTCAGGAATTGATCGTAATACCCAGTTCCTTTGACAGGCTTTTTTGAAACATTTCCTTGTTCAGGGCATAACTGTAGGCCATTTCGGGTTCCACTTCCTCTCTTTTTACCAGGTCCATCAAAGAGTCGTCCATTGCTATCATGCCCTTGGCGCGCCCGGTTTTGATCATGTTCTCGATCATGTGGACCTTGCCCTCCCTGATCATATGCGGCAGCCCCAGTGTATAAAACATGACCTCCACTGCCGGGACCCTGCCGCCCTGCCGTCTTGGAACCAGTTGTTGTGCCAGGATTCCCCTTAACACCGATGCGAACATGGTACGCACAGCATCCTGTTCATCGGCAGGAAATACGTTGACCAGCCTGTCAACTGCCCTGGCTGCTGAATTTGTGTGCATGGTGGCCAGCACGAGCACGCCTGTTTCCGCCGCCTGCAAGGCCATGTAGATCGTCTCCAGGTCACGCATTTCACCCACCAGGATGATGTCCGGGTCCTCGCGCAGGGCCACGCGCAGGGCATCGGCAAAAGACCGGGCGCTGGTCCCCAGTTCCCTCTGGGTTATGCGGGATTTGATGTTTTGATGTACAAATTCGATGGGGTCCTCTATGGTCAGGATATGCAGGCTGCGTTCCTGGTTCAACAGGTGAATCATGCTGGCCAGTGTGGTGGACTTGCCTGACCCGGTAGGCCCTGTGACCAGAACCAGGCCGTTAGAATAATTCAGAAAATCCGCCACCTGTGGCGGCAAACCAAGCCTTTCGAACGTGGCAAATTCGGAAGGGATCACCCTGAATACAGCGCTGAATCCCCCCTCTTTCTTGAATAAATTTACCCTGAACCTGGATACACCCTCTGATTCATAGCCCCAGTCCAGGTCGCCTTGTGTTGTCAGGACATTCATCAGGTGTTCAGGCAGGACCTCACCTATCAGACCCATGAATGATTCAAGGGTTATGGGCGCCATTCTCATGGGTCTCATTTCGCCTACGACCCTAAGTATAGGCGGTTCCCCAACGGACAGGTGTACATCACTGGCACCCATTTCAACAGCCATGGCCAATAACTGGTCCAGTTTTGCCATAGTTCAGCCCTCCCCGTCCTGTTTAACGAACCGGTCCTTGTTTTTTGCCCTGAAAATCGCCTCCTGTTCGTCAATCAACCCGTTCAAGGCCAGTTCGAACAATGCATCGTCCATCACCTGCATCCCGTGGGAGCGTCCGGACTGCATGACCACAGGTATCTGTTCCTCCTTCTTTTCCCGGATCAAAGTGGCTATGGCCGGCGTTACCACAAGGGTCTCAAATGCACCGATTCTGCCACCGCCGTCCTTTTTCTTGATCAGCATTTGTGCCACCACCAGCTTCAGTGAATCCATCAGCATCAATCGTACCTGGGTCTGTTCACTGGCAGGAAATGACTGGATCAGGCGACTGATGGCCTGTGCGGCTGTGGGCGTATGCAGCGTGGTCAATACCAGGTGCCCGGTTTCGGCCGCCTGGATGGCCAGCCGCATGGTCTCCAGGTCCCGCATCTCGCCCACCACGATCACGTCCGGGTCTTCACGCAGTGCCTCGCGCAAGGCCAACGGAAAACTCGCTGTATCCCTGCCCACCTCGCGCTGGTCTATCAACGCCTTTTTACGTTCGAACACGTATTCAACCGGGTCTTCCATGGTGATGATGTGACATGGCCGCGTCTGGTTGATCATCTCGGTCAGGGCCGCCATGGTGGTGGTTTTGCCGCTGCCACCCCTGCCGGTGATAATTACCATGCCCTGGTACAGGTGCTTGACGTTCAGGACTGACTGGGGTAACCGCAAGTCCGAGATATCGGGAACGGCCTGGGGAATGACGCGGAATACGCCTGCAATGCCGTTTCTTTCCTCGAATATGTTTGCCCTGAATCTGCCCATTCCAGGGATTTCATAGGCAAAATCGACCTGTTTCACCTCCTTGAAATCCCCCTGCTTGTTTTCCGGAATCATGGCTGCCAGCAACCTGGATGTATCCTCGGCTGTAAGGAACTCTTCCGTCATATTTATCAGGTCGCCGTGCAGCCGACATGCTATGGTGGCCTTGGGCATTACGTGGACATCGGATGCGCCTATGGTACGTGCCTTTGCCAGAAAGGGGTCCAAGGGATTGACCGCCCGGATCATGGCAGTGGACAGGCGGTTGACCATCCTGGTAACGTCGATATTTTCTTCAGCAGCAATGGCCTGGATGGTCAGCAATGCCTTTTCCCTGACCTTTGCGTCCGGGTCGGATGTCGTCAGTTTCTCGAGCACAGGTATTACACGGCGATCCCCAAAGGCCCGCAGGGCACGCAGGGCCTCCAAGCGGTTGACCACGGAGTAATCCCCGAGGTGTTTGACCACTGCGCGTATCGATTCCTTTGCCTTAAGGTCCGCCAAGGCGGCCAATGCGGACCAGGTCAGTTCCGGGTCGTCCAGTGCCTTGACCAATGCATCAATTACCTGCTTACCACCGATGTGACCCAGGGCATCCAATGCCAGCAATTTGGTCCAGTACTCATTGGATTTCAACGTATCCAACAGGGGATTGACGAATTCAGGGGTTGCAATATCGCGGACGAACAGGATCACCAGTTGCCTGTCCCAGCCATCCACTTCGTACAACAGCATGATCAAGTCATGTTTGATCTGATCCGCCAGGCTCACAAGCACTGTGCGGACCTGCTCCCTGAACCAGCCCCACAACTGGGTCTGGGCCCGCAGTATATCCAGCAGTAGTTCCTTTTTATTTTTCTGACTCGTAACGAAATTCAGCGCAGACCTGACCCCGTTGCTCCCACCTTCCAGGATCAACCGGCAAAACAACTCACCACGATTTGTCGTATCCTCCGACATCAACTGCCGGGTCAACGATTCTACCTTATGATTGTCGATGGCATCACCTCAATCGATGGTGGAATCACTATTTTGCACAGGAGCAACAATCAGTTCCTCCTCCCCGCCGATATAGAGCATAAACTCCTTTTCCATTTTACCATCCAGCATGAGTTTGGCAAGTCCCTGCAATACCTTGTTACGGATCCGCTCCAGTGCATCCCGGTAGTCTTGACCCTGCATATCCCTGGCCAGGCGGGTCACCAGGTCAGGGGCAAAACGCATGTTTATGCCATAAGAGCGCTCTGCCTCCTGGGTCGCAGCATCCAGGTGTCGCCGTACCAGGTCTTCCAACTGTGCCAGCCCTGGCACGGGGAGGTCGATATATTCATCGATTGTGTTTAGTATTCCGGCTGGCAGGACACGATGAAACGCCTGTCTGGTTGCGTCGTCCTGCCGGTCTGCGCCCGAATCCACAAAACCCGTTGTCTTTCTGGCCGGTTCATATGCACCATCCGACAGTAACAACAGGTGCAAGGTATTTGCATAATGCAGCCTGGACCCCTGCCTGTCCGTGATGATGCCATCCTTCAATATCTGTTCGATCAGGCGTAACACGTTACGGTCTGTCAGGTCCACGGCACGCCACACGTACACGGCAAAAGGGGTCCTGGTGGCTGCACGTGCCAGCATGCCAGGCTGTTCGTGGCCTACGTATCCGGGCGGCGACCCGATTAAACTGGATACGGAGTGTCCCTCCGTGTACTCGGAAAGGTCAATCCTGACCACGTTTTCCGGCGCGCCAAACAGCAACCGCGCCAGGTTGTGCGCCAGTATGTTGACGTCTTCATGCACCTCGGCATGCACCCCGAATACGCCCAACGGGGAATTCGTAAACCTCACCGTATGATTGCGCCGAATCGCGCCTGACAGGCGTACGATTGCGTCACGTGCGCCAGGCATTTCCCGCAAGAGTTCCTGTTCAAAGCCCGAAAACCTTTCAGCCGCATCAGGTGACACCAGCCTGGGTGACAAGCCCGTAATGGATGCAACGCTATCCACTATATCCTGCACGGTCACCTCGGTTTTGCCCGTTCCTGACACATGGGCACCTGCCACGTCGATCAGGTTCAACGCCTTGTCAGGCAAGGACCTTTTCGGCATAAAGCGCACGGCCATACGCACGGCCCATTGCAAGGCTTCCGTATCAAACGTCACCCGGTGGAAATTCCCGTATGCCACGGCCATCCGTCGGACAATGTCCTCTGCCTGTTCTATCGTTGGTTCCGCAACCTTGATCACCTCAAAACGCCTGTTCAGTGCGGGGTCCCCCTGTATAGTACGAGCATATTCGTGAAACGTGGTTGCGCCAATACAGGTGAATTCCCCCCTTGCCAGTGCACCTTTCAGGTCATTGGCCAGCCCTGTGCTGCCTTCTGCCAGGCCGGCCGAAAGGATCAAGTGGATTTCATCAAAAAAGACGATCACCCTGCGCGCCGCTTTTGCCATTTCCCTGCGCAGGTCCGACAGGCGCTGGGCCAGGGAGCCTGCAATGGCAGTACCCGCAATGATGTCGTTGATATTTATGGCTATTATGACACGGTCCCACAAGGACCTGGTTGCGGGGTCACGTTCCACCACCCGTCTGGCCAGGCCCTCGACCAGGGCCGTTTTGCCCACACCAGGCTCACCCAGCAGCAATGGGTTGTTTGAACGCCGCTTGTTCAACACGTCGATTAATTGCAGGATTTCCTGGTCCCTGCCAATGACCGGGTCCAGGCGGTTATTCAACGCCTCTTTCATCAGGTTCGTGCCCAGGCGTGACAGCACGGGAAATTCGTCCGGGTCCATGTCGTATGGACCATGTGATTCAGGCGGTTTTTCCTGTGTTCGTGATTGGATAACGCTGTCCTCAGGCTCATCGATTTCCTCTATGTCATCGTCCGTATCCACAGCCTCTTCAGGCGTGGAAAACTCGCCGGTCTCCATGCCAACACGGGCAAGGGCCTGTGCCATTTCAGGCTCGGTCAAGGAGGCAAGCGCCTCGGTACGCAGCACGTGGATCGACACATCCGAGGCCTGCAGCAGTTTGTAGGCCCTTGTGTTTCGTGCCCTGGTCAAGGCCACCAACAGGTGTACTGTGGTGACCTGGTCCGAATTCAGACGCCTGGCCAGGTCCATCGCCAGGTTATAGACCGCATCGATCTGGTCTGGCTTGTCCTTGGGCAGTTCATTAACGCCATCCACGATCATGGCGGGCTCGAGTCCTGTCCTTAGCAAAAGGGCCTGTGCCTGGGATGGGACCATGAATAACGCAAGCAGGATATGGGATGTATCATTGGGCATTCCAGTGCGCATCGCCAGGTTACGCCCTTCCTGGTAAACGGCCCTTACCTCCTGGCTGAAGGGTACGCTGTCCATGGCGTGATTATCGGTTCATAACCACCGGATGTCAACCCGAATTTAGTCAGGAGGGATCTTCGATGTGAGGTTATTTTTAGAACACGTTATTCATCAAACCGTTACAAAACCAAAGGTCAAAATCATCAATTCTGACAAAATACGTGTACAAGGGGATTAGGGTAAGCATTTGGTGGCCATAGCATCATATTTGCATGCATT
>WGCQ01000184.1 GCA_015493765.1 Deltaproteobacteria bacterium | reverse complement strand
GTCAAAAGCAAGAGCGGGAGAGGCCGCTGCAATGGCCCGGACGGCAAGGATTGCATTGCAACCTGCGAAGCGGGCTTGTCCTTGCGGCCGGGCCAGCAGCGGCTAAAATGGATAGATTTTCATAAGAACACCAAGGAGGCCAGAACGAAAACCCTCACCAAACACGTGCCGGACCCAGGCCGCCCGCCCACTGTCACTGCCACTGTCACGGACACTGAATCCGTGGCCGAGGCCGTTGGCCGTGGCCGTGTGGGGCCGGCATCCTGCCGGCCTTTTCCGTGACCGTGGCAGTGTGCTTCCGGTTACGACGGAAGTTTCCCGAAAGGCCCGCAGGGCCGTCCCGCAGCAGCCAAAGGCTGCGTCCCGACGCCCGACTCCCGATGCCCGATGGCCGAGGTCCGTTGGCCGTTGGCCGAGACCGTTGTCCGTGGCCGTGTGGGGTTCGGTTAACACAATTCTGTCACTATGCCCGTTGCATCCAGGCCTCAACCCTGCGTCTCAATGCCGGAAAATCAAATGCATCCACCCGTTCGACCTTGCCTTCCCGTTGTTCACGGCGCAGCCACACCAACTGGCGACGTGCATAGTTCCTGTGTTCCTGCTCGGTCTTTTCCTTCATCTCATCCATGGACATCCCGCCCAGGCAATGGGCAACCACGTACTTGTAACCACCTGACCTGAATGCAGGGATGTCCGCGGGGATACCTTGCTGAAGCAGGGTGCTTACTTCCTGCACCAGGCCCTCCTTCAGCATCACATCCAGGCGTTCGTGGATACGCCGGTACAGCAGTCCCCTGTCCATGTCCAGCCACACCTTCAGCACGCGAAAATCGCCGAACATGATGTTACCCATGGCGTGGTACTCGGACAACGGGATACCGGTTGCAGTATATACCTCGATGCCCCGCATGACCCGCTGCGTGTCAGCGGGATGCAGCCTGGCCGCCAGTTTTGGGTCTATTTCCATCAACTTCGCATAGGGGTCAGCAAACCTGGCCGGGTCCAGCCTGGGTACGGAAGGGACCCTTGCAATCCCCTCGAACAACGTCTTTACCCAAAAAAACGTGCCCCCCACCACGATGGGGAGTTTGCCTCTTGCGTGTACCTGGTCGATTACATCGGCCGCATGGGTGGCATACCATGCCGCATCAGGATGTTCGTCCAGTTCCAACACGTAAAACAAATGGTGGGGACAACGGGCAAGCATCTTTTTGTCAGGCCCGGCTGTGCCTATGCGCAGGTGTCGATACACCTGCATGGAATCGGCATTGATTACCTCGCCGCCCAGTTCCTCTGCCAGGCGTACCGCCGCCTCCGATTTGCCGGATGCAGTGGGACCGAGTATTGCAAGGACCGGTATCATCGCCCGAACCACCTCAACATCCTGTCCAGTGGGATCACAACCACCGCCTGCCTGCCATGAGGGCAATAACTGGATGTGGCCGTCTGGTCCATGGCCTCGAGCAGGACCCGGACCTCCTGCTCGTTGACCTGGTCACCCGCACGAATCGATGCGTGGCACGCGGTGGTGGCGATCACCAGGTCCAGGTCCTTGCGCCCCTGTTTGTGTATGCCCAGCATCTCCTGGATTGCTCCGGCCGCATCGCGGTTGGCCAGGATTTGCGGAACCGCCCTGATTACCACCTGGTCACCCGCATTGGCCTCCACGTCGAAGCCCACGGTCTCAAGTCCCTTGCCAGCCTCCTCAAAGGCCTGCATTTCGTCCGGGGATAGGTTCAATATTTGTGGAATCAGCAGGGGTTGTACGGGCACACTACGGGACATGACCTGTTTGCGCAGCCTCTCGTAATTGACCTTTTCGTGCGCCGCGTGCTGGTCGATCAGCACCACTGTCCTGTTGTCCCCCTCAAACACCAGGATAACCCGGCCCAGTTGGCCTATGTAATGCAGGTCTGCAAAATGCGTAAACGCATTGCTTTGTTGTGCTGTTTGCTGCCCCTCCGTGTGGCTGTTGTCCACTGCCTCGAATAACGAGGCCGTGTCCTGTAACCTGTCCTGTACAGGGGGTTGTTTCAGTGTCTCGATTTCCCCGAATCCATGGTCAGCCTGTCCCCGTGCGCCATTGTCATACGCAATGCCCGGGCTTATACCGCCTCCGCGTTTGATCCACGGGGTGGCCTGCACCACCTTGTGAACTGCGGCATACACGGTCTCGAACACCCTGGACGGCCCTGCAAACTTGACCTCGGTCTTTTGCGGGTGGCAGTTGACGTCCACGAATTCCGGAGGCATCTGCAGGTGGATTACGCACGTGGGAAAGCGCCCACGCATGATCAGCGGGCCGTAGGCCGAGGACACCGCCTTGCGCAGCCCCCGGTCATTAACCGGGCGATTATTTACGAAAATCAGCATCCTGTCGGGGTGCGGCCTTGCCAGTACCGGGTCCGATATGAACCCCCACACCCGGGTCATACTGCCGTCCAGTTCCACGGGAAACACGGACCCGCCTATCCTGGCACCGAACACCTGCACGGCCCTGTCAATGACACCATCCACGGGCTGCAAGTCATAGACCTTGCGTTCGTCCTTGAACAACACGAGGTGACAGTCCAGCCTGGCAAACGCATAGCGCAACACGGTCTGCTGGATTTTGGACCCTTCGTAGCGGTCCGATTTCAGGAATTTCTTTCTGGCCGGCACGTTGTAAAACAGGTCCTGTACCACCACCGTTGTACCGGGGGGATGTGCGGCAGGCTCGGTATGCATTCCCGTTTCATCCACCCGGACCCTCACCGCCTCGTTCGAGTCCCCCGGACGCGTGGTGATCGTAAACCTGGAAACCCCGGCAATGGACGGCAGGGCCTCACCCCGAAACCCCATGGTGCGCACGCTGAGCAGGTCATCCATACTGGCGATCTTGCTGGTGGCATGCCTGCGAAGTGCAATCCGTGCCTCCTCGGGTGTCATACCCGTGCCGTTATCCACGACCTTGATCATGGATTTGCCACCGTCCGTAACCACTACAGTTATATGCGTCGCACCGGCGTCCAACGCATTTTCAATCAGTTCCTTGACCACTGCCGCGGGTGACTGCACCACCTCGCCGGCCGCGATCTTGTTTACCAGTTCTTCGGGCAGGACCCTGATTCTGGATTCCACGGGCAACTCCTCAAAGGTTGTGCTATAATATCACGGCTTTTATTCTGAAACAAAGTGTAGCACAGAGACACAATCAACAGGAGGACATAACATGGTCAAACGGATTGGCGTATTAACCGGCGGCGGTGATTGCCCCGGATTGAATCCGGCAATAAAGGCAATCACTTACAAGGCTATCTTCGATGGTATCGAGGTGGTGGGGATCCGGCACGGGTGGCGTGGGCTCGTGGAGGGAAAGGACGAGGATTACATGCCGCTGGGCAGGGAGGATGTCAGGACCATCGACCGCACAGGTGGCACGATACTGGGTACGTCACGCACGAACCCCTATTTCAGGGAAAACGGGCCACAGGACGTGCTGGACAACATGGAAAAACACGGGATAGACGCCCTGGTTGCCATAGGAGGCGATGATACGCTGGGCGTGGCCGCGAAACTGTTTCGGGATTTCAAATTCCCCGTGGTGGGTGTGCCCAAGACCATCGACCGGGACCTCAAGGGCACGGATTATACCCTGGGTTTTGAGAGCGCCGTGGAGGTGATCACCGAGAGTATCGACCGCCTGCGTACCACTGCCGGCAGCCACGAAAGGACCTTCATTGTAGAGACCATGGGGCGGCATTCGGGGCAGTTGGCATTGAAGGGCGGTCTGGCCGGTGGCGCGGCAGTGATCCTGATACCCGAGTGGCCGTTTGAGGTGGACAGGGTATGCGAATTATTGCTGAAGCGCAGGGAGGCCGGGTCCAGGTATTCGATCGTGGCAGTGGCCGAGGGGGCCGTGCCCAAGGGAGGCAGCGAAATCACCGTGGACGACACGATCGACGAATTCGGCCACAAGAAACTGGGCGGTGTGGCCTACTGGCTGGCCGATGAAATCTATGAAAGGACCCACCTGGAAACCAGGAGTGTCGTATTGTCCCACATGCAACGGGGAGGCGCACCGGTGGCGTACGACCGACGCATGGGCTTTTATTTCGGGTCCTCTGCTGTGCAGGCCATTGAGGCCGGTGTATATGGCGTGGTGACGGTGCTGAAACAGGGCCGCGTGAGGTTGAACAGGCTTGAGGACGTGCTGGGAGAGCCCAGGCTGGTCAACATAGAACAGGACTACGACACCGAGCGTTACAACTACAAAAAGGACGTATTGAGTCCCGAGGCACTCAAGTATCCCGATTAAACCCGAATTACCTGACTAAATTCGGGAATCGGCCGCTGCAAGCGGCCCATCTGCTGTGTTGTTACGATAGTACGCCTGCGTTCAAAGAGGCTTAACTCCGCGTATCTGAACCCGTTTCAGCGACCTTTGTCCTCAAATTTGACAGGTAATTTGGGTGTAATCCCGTCCTCTTGGGCAATGCCACAAATATTACCTAATCCACCCCAACAATCAGTGCAATGACCCGCCTGGGGCCGTGCATGCCCAGGACCAGTTTTTTTTCTATGTCCGCGGTCCTGCTGGGGCCTGAAATCAGGCACAGGCCGGTGGACAGGTGGGCCGAATCCTCCGTAAACAATTCGTCCAGGTCATTGAATATCCTGGGGTGATCGAGGATTGCGATATGCACGTCACAGACCAGGGACCACAGACGTTCGCCCGGGTCGTGGTCGTGGATCACCAGGCTGCCCGTTTCCGCGACCAGCCCCCAGGGCGCCGTGATGCCGACCACGGGGACATCATCCACTTGCGTGGGCGGCTCGTGCATGACATGCAGGCCCGCGTTTGACAAGGCCTCAGGCACGGGCACATGACGACTGAGCCCCACCGTGTCCGTACCGATTTTCCGGGTCAATGCAACGGTCCGTTGCATGGCCTCCCGGAGCGATACGCACAGGATCACCTCGCCCGAATAGCCTGTAAAACGTTCCCAAAACAGTTCAATCGCCCTTTGCATCGTCATCCCACATCCGGTCAAAGGTCTTGCCGGCCACCCGGGGCACCCCGCGGCGCCCTGTCCACCCAAGCATCCGCCACAGCCTGCGATACCCTGCCGCAAACAGCCGTTTGAACAGCCGCAATGCCCAAAAAGCGGCCTTGAACCTGCCTGCACCCGCATAGGTCATGCCCACCACCCAGGCCTTGAAGCGGTCAATGAGCCGCGGGTTGCCGCTGCTGCGGATATGCAGGATCAAACCTGGCAAATCGATCCCCGCGGGGCACACCTGGGCGCAGGCATCGCAAAGGGTGCACGCATCACTTAGCATCCGGGCGTGAGGGTCCAGGTGCAGGGCGTTCGTCAGCACGATCCCCATGGGTCCCACGTAAACAGTGCCATAGGCGTGCCCGCCGATCGTGCGAAACACGGGGCACACGTTGATGCACGCCGCGCAGCGCACGCACCGGATCGCCTGGCCGAACACCGGGTCCCCGGCCGCGGCCATTCGGTTGTTGTTCACCACCACGATGTGCACCTCCTGGCCCTGCCTGGGCGCACTTAGCACGGTGCAATAGTTCGTAATACGCTGGCCCGTTGCGTTTTTCGGTATCACGCGGATCAACGGGGCCAGGTCCGCCATGCGCTCGACCAGTTTGTCCACGCTGGTCAGCACCACTAACAGGCGGGGCAGGCTGGTCACAAGGCGGATGTTGCCCTCGTTCGACATCATCAGCATGGCACCGGTTTCCGCGATTAGTGCGTTTGCACCGGCCATGCCCATGTCCGCGTTAAAAAAGCGCGTTCGCATGAATTGCCTGACCGCCACGGCCATTTGTTCGGGTTTTTCGAACGGTCCGATGCCGGCCTGCTTGTACAGGATTTCACCCACCTCACCGGTGGACAGGTGCACCGCGGGTGCCGTGAGGTGGCTGGGCGGCTCGTGGTTGAGTTGCACGATGTACTCGCCCAGGTCCGTTTCCGTGACCTGGATGCCCGCCTGCTCCAGGGCCTCCCGGATGCCCACCTCCTCGCCCAGCATGGACTTGGATTTGACCACGGTTTGCACCGTGTGGCGTTTTGCCACATCAATTACGATTCGACGGGCGGCATTCGTGTCAACGGCCATATGAAAATGGAATCCCTTGGCCTCCACACGGGCCTTGAAACGGTCCAGTAACCCCGGCAGATTCTGTGTGGCATTTTGCCTCAGTTGCTGGATTCGCCGGCGTTGGGCTGCGAAATCTATCTCTTGCATGACCTCTCTGCGCCGGATGATGGCGTGGTCCGTGGCCCTGCTGATCACAGCGCCCAGTTCAGGCCTGCGTGCAGCCGTTTTCGCATTGCGTCTGAGGTTTTTTGCCCCCCGGCGAAACTCAGCCATTGATCGCCTGTAACATCAATTGCACCGGGTGAAGCACCCGGATATCCTTGTGCATGGCATCCAGGACCGATCGCACCTGCATGATACACCCGGCATCCGGTACCACGATCACATCCGGCTCCAGGTCCACCAGCCTTTGCACCACGCGCCTGCCGATCCCGGCTGCCACCTCGCCCATTTTCACGGAAAAGACCCCGCCGAAGCCGCAGCACTCGGCCATGTGTTCCGGGTAAACGACCCGAATGCCCTCGATGCCGGCCCACAGGTCGCTTTCCACCACGTCCAGCCCGATCTCGCGCAGCAGGTGACAACTGCGGTGTATTGCGACCCGCGCATCCAGGCGGCCCCGGACCTTCAGCCCCTTCTGTTGCATGAATTCCAGCACATCGAATAACCTGTGCCGCAGGTCCTGCCATTGCTCGAACTCGGCCTTCTCCAGGTCCAGGAGCCCGTACTTTTCCCTGACCGCGGCCACGCAGGAGCCGCTGGGGCCGACCACCAGGGCCGGGCCTTCAAAGGTCCGCAGGAACGCCCGGGCCATCTTTTTTGCGCGTTTCAGTTGTCCCCAGTTGATAAAGACCTGGCCGCAGCAGACCTGGGCAGGGTCGAAATGCACCTGGTAACCGAAGTGTCGCAGCAACTGCACGGTTGCCATACCCACTTCGGGCAGAAACTGGCGGACCAGGCATGGTACAAACAGGTTTATATCTTCCAATTGTATTGTTTTATCAATGGGGTACGGTATTTTCCAACGCGTTGATGTCAGGGATGAAGAACCGTTTGCCCTCCCAGTTGATCAGGCCCGCATTCCGCAGTTTGTTCAACGTACGGATCGTGGTTTCCAGCGTGGTGCCCGTGATGTCGGCCAGGTCCTGCCGGGTCAGGGATATGTCCAGGATCACGCCGCGGCAATCGCCGTATATGCCGTAGCGCCTGGCCAGGCTGGAGATCACGCGGCACAACCGGCCCTCGACCTTGTACACGGCCAGGGAGGACAGGTTGTCCACCACGTCCCTGTATTTTGTGCCCAGTTCCCGCATCACGTTCAGGCTGACCTGCGGCCATTCCCGGATCATCTTTTTGAATATGTGTTTGGGGACCTTCATCACCGTGCCGTCGGTTAGGGCACGGGCGGAGGCAGGATACGGTCCGTCCTCGATCAGGGCCGCGGAACTGAGCTCGTCGCCCACGGAGTATATCTCGATGATCGTGGTTGCCCCGGTGGGTGCATGCTTTACCAGCTTGATGCGACCGCGCATGATCAGGTACAACCACTGCGCAGGCTCGCCCTGTCGAAACAGGTACTGGCCCTTTTTGAAGGGTTCCTGGGTGGCGACCTCAGCGATTTTCGTCAACTGGACCTCGTTCAGCCCCTCAAAGATCGAAACCCTGGCAAGCCTCTTCATTATGTCCATCACCGCCTCCTTAAAGAAAGGGTTTAACCTGCACCACGTACCAATCCGTGGCAGCCTTTTATGACATTTGCAAACTTCGTGCCGCTTTTTTGTCTGAGAATTGTCATAAAACAAGTGGTTTCTTTTTACGCCGGTCAATGCTTTGAAACACAAAGTATTTTTAAAATCGCGTAGAGTGTGATATTTTCCCTGGGTATGGATGCCTCAACAGGGCAAGGTTTTGAAGTGTGTCAGAATGCCACACTGGTAAAGGAGTACGCATGAAGACGATTATAGAGCCGTTCAAGATCAAGATGGTGGAACCATTGAAGATGACCACGCGGGAGCAACGCCTGGCCATTATGAAGGAGGCGGGTTACAACCCGTTCAATATACGGGGCGAGGACGTGCTGATCGACCTGCTAACGGACAGCGGCACGGGCAGCATGAGCCATGCCCAGTGGGCCGAGATGATGATGGGCGACGAGTCGTATGCCGGCGCCAGGTCCTTTTACAAGTTCGAGGCAGCGGTCAAGGAGATCACAGGGATGCAGCACGTGATCCCCACACACCAGGGCCGGGCCTCGGAAAGGATACTGTTTTCCATTCTGGGCAGTCCTGACATGGTGGTGCCGTCGAACACGCATTTCGATACCACCAGGGCCAACATCGAGTTTACGGGCGCCAGGGCCGTGGACTTGATCGACCCCAGGGGGTTGGATCCGCACTACAAGGCGCCGTTCAAGGGCAACATGGACACGGATGCCCTGGATGCGCTGATCCGGGAAGTGGGTCCTGAACGGATTCCCGTGTGCATGATCACGGTGACGAACAACGCCAGCGGGGGCCAGCCCGTGTCCATGGCGAATATCCGCAAGGTGCGCGAGATCACGGCTAAACACGGGATCCCGTTGTTCATCGATGCGTGCAGGTTCGCGGAAAACGCCTATTTCATCAAGCAGCGCGAGGAGGGCTACGCGGACAAGGACCTGAAGGCCATCGCACGGGAGATGTTTTCCTATGCGGATGGGGCCACGTTTTCCGCCAAAAAGGACGGACTGGCCAATATCGGGGGTTTTTTGGCGATAAACAACGACGAATTGGCGGTCAAGGCCAGAAATTTATTGATCCTGACCGAGGGGTTCCCCACGTACGGCGGCCTGGCGGGCAGGGACCTCGGCGCCATTGCCCAGGGGCTCAAGGAGGTGCTGGACGAGGACTACATGCGTTACAGGATACGCTCCACCGAGTACCTGGGTGAAAACCTGATAAAGGGCGGTGTACCCATATTCGAACCGCCCGGTGGACACGCCATCTATATCGATGCCAAGGGGTTTTTGCCGCACATACCGGCCAGCCAGTTCCCGGGCCAGGCCCTGGTTGGCGCGTTGTACATCGAGGGCGGGATCAGGGCCGTGGAGATCGGGTCCGTCATGTTCGGGCGCTGGGAGGGGGAAACCTTCATCCCGGCAAAGAACGAACTGGTGAGGCTGGCGATCCCCAGGCGCGTGTACACCCAGAGCCACATCGACTACGTGATCGAGGTGGTGCTGGAGGTATTCAAGCACCGCGACCAGGTGAAGGGGCTGAAGATCGTAAAGGATGCCCCGTACCTGCGTCACTTTACAGCCCTGTTCGCAGAGGTGTAGGCAGTCGCCTGGCCCTACGCTCCAATGCGAAATCCGTCAAATCAATCCCTATACTCCGCTATTACTCTTCTCTCCCCTCCCAGGCAAAGTGGGCCGTTTGCAGCGCCCGGCTCCCGATTTTAGTCAGGTAATTCGGGAATTTGGGATTATGATTGACATGAAAAACTAAATCCTTGATCATTTATATGAAGAAGTGCCCTGAGATGAGAAGTGCCTTGAGGACACAGAGAGATGTTTTTGTGGTGGAGGTGGTTATGTCGATTCATACAAATCATACAAACACTACCAGGATAATTTTGGGGGGTTTTGGTATCTTTGTGATGATTGCAGGGTGTAAACCGGCCACCCAAAAACAGCAGCAGGATGCAATCCGGGATAGCGGGTTATATGACAGTGGTATGGATTCCCGGGATGCCCATTGGGAGGACGGCAACCGCGATGCCCGGGAAATCCTGGTACGGGATGGGACCAACGACAACGGTTATGACGTCGTTTCACACGACTTGGATATTGAGGAAATTCCCGGCAATATGGATATTCAGGGGGAGGAGCAAACCTGTACACCGAATTGTGATAACAAGTCCTGTGGTGATGATGGCTGCGGCGGCAGTTGCGGCACATGCAAAAAAGGTGAAAAATGCGTGTCCGGGAAATGTAAATCCATTGGCACAATAAAATGGAAATTCAGCAGTAATGGAAATGGCGACACGGGTCCTGGCATAGGGTCCGATGGTACGATCTATGCTGAAGGTCATAGTACGATATCCGACAAAGAGCATTACTACCTGAACGCTATAAACCCCGATGGTACCCTGAAGTGGAAGTTTGATGTGGATGATTTGATTGGCGGCACCCCTGTTATCGGAAAGAATGACATCATTTACCTGACAGATTTCGATTCCTATTTGTATGCAGTAAAACCTGATGGTTCTTTGAAATGGAAGGTCAAGATTGGTGAAGAGAAACATCAGCCGAGTACTCCGGCTATTGGTGTGGACGGAACCATCTATGCCGGGAACAAGGACGGCCATACGGACTATTTATACGCTGTAAGTCCGAAGGGCATGTTGAAATGGAAAACGGAAACCCCCGGCTGGACTGCCGAATCCATATCTGTTGGGAGTGATGGTACGATTTATGTCGCTGGCGACGGACTGATGGCCATCAATCCGGATGGTTCGGTTAAATGGTCGGCAGGGGAGCCCAGCATGGTTTTTTATTGCTCTTCCATTGGGCAAAACAATACAATATACGTTGGGGCGGACGACGGGCTTTACGCCATAAACCATGAGGGAACCATAATATGGAAGTTCCAACCGAAATCATGGGTCCGGTCGTGTCCTGCCATCGGAACCGACAAGACCATATATATAACCCTTAGTCGGTTCGTATATGCGATAAACCCCGATGGTACCCTGAAGTGGAAATTCGATACAAATGACGGGGTTGAATCATCCCCGGCCATCGGGTCAGATGGTGTTATTTATGCAGGAAATGACAATGGCGATCTTTATGCCCTGAATCCTGACGGTACATTGGAGTGGAAAATTAACACCATTTATGGAATAAAATCCTATATATCTATCGGAATGGATGGTACGGTGTATTTCACCAACGAGGGTGGATACCTGTATGCAGTGACATCTTCATCCCAAGGTCTGGCAAAGTCATGTTGGCCCAAGGCCCAACACGATAACAGGAATTCTGGGCGATACACCAACACCATAGGTGCTCTCCCTTACTGAAGGTCATTGAATATCTCTTCGAGTTCACAACAATAAGGTAAGGATAAGGTAAGGAAATCAAAACACATGTTTGGTTTTTCAGGGATTAGCCTGGGTAAAGTACAGGAGGGACTGTCCCGTTTTTTTTCCGAATTACCCGTCTGAATTCGGCAGTGAAACTTCGCATGAAGGCTCGTTGTCACGGCCTGCGGCCTTAGGCAAGCTGCAGCAAGCGGCCCATCTGCTGTGTCATTGTACCAATTTAAAGATTAAGTCTTGCCCGAAAGGGCATACTTCAAGCGTCCACGGATGCGGATAATACGCCTGTACTCACACAGGCTTAGAACCTTGTATTTGAACCACTTTCAGCGACATCTGTCCTCAAATTTGACAGGTAATTCGGGTAATTGCTGGTTGTGATGCATTCCAAAAAAATATCGATTATCATTGACACCAAGGACAATATCCAATAGAGTTGACAGGACTTGTACGGGGAAGGGATGAAAAAATACCTTTGGACCTTAGTCCTTGCCCTGCTGTGGGCATGCAATATACATACGAACCAGCCTGACCTGACTGGCAAGACCGTTTCCATCACGTTCATACACACCACGGATATCCACTCAAGGCTGTATCCCTATTACATGGTGCCTAACATACCCGACCAGAACCTGGGCCTGGACAAGGACGATGGCCCTTACGGCGGTGCTGCGAGGATGGCCTATGTCATACGCAGGGAACGGGCCAAGGCGAACCGCAGCCTGTATATTGACACAGGCGACTGGTTCCAGGGTGCCCCCGTGTTCAACGTATTTCACGGGGAACCCGAAATTCGGGTCATGGATTACATGGGCCTGGATGTGGCGTGTATAGGTAATCACGATTTTGATTTGGGCCGGACGAACCTGGAGGACCAGCTTGCTTCGTGGGCGTCGTTTCCGGTCCTGGCCGCAAACTACCATTTCGACCAGGACAAGAGGGCCGGCGACCATGACCTGTCATCCATTGTAAAGCCTTATGCGATCTTTAACCTGAAGGGGATCACCGTGGGCGTGATTGGCCTGGGCAACGTAAGTACGTTGAGTTCGCTGATGGAAACGGGCAATAAACTGGGTATCACGCCGATCGACTCGGCCCAGGTCATGCAATTTTACATCGATTTGTTGAAGGACCGGGTAAACATCATCGTGGGCGCGACCCACCTGGGATTGACCGAAGACCCCGAGATGATCGCACGCACCACAGGGCTGGACATCGTATTCGGCGGCCACCACCACGTGGTACTGGACCCGCCCAAGACCGTGATGGATTGCACGGACCCGGCTTTTAAGGCAAAACGGCACTGCAAGTCCAGGCGCGTTATCCTGGTACACTCCGGTGCATTTGCCAAGTACGTGGGCGTGCTGGATACCGCGTTTGCACCGTCCAAGGACGACCCGATGAACTGGGAACTACAGTCCTTCAAGTACACGCCTTACCCCATCGACTCAAAGGTGCCCGAGGACCAGTACGTGAAGGAATTGCTGGAGCCGTATTACGACGAACTGAAAAAGGCCGTGCAGTTGGACCTGATCGTGGGGTACTCCCCCAGTACGATCAAGCGAACTGGCTCGTCAGGCGGTGATTCGGCCCTGGGCAATATCGTTGCCGAGTCCATGTGGCGGCGCCAGAGCGTGGAAACGGACTTTGCGGTCACCAACACCACGGGTATGAGGGCCGACATGTACCAGGGGCCGGTTACGATCGAGGACCTGTACAACATATTTCCCTGGCAGAATACGATTACCAAGATGTTCCTGTCAGGCCGTGACGTCATCGAACTGTTCGACTACGCGGCCCGACGCTCCCAAAAGCGTGGCTGCGTCAGCCAGGTACAGGTCGCCGGGGCCAGGGTGGAACTGTTTTGCGGGCCATGTACCGAGTCAAGCAGGCCCAAGGACTGGCCGCAACCGCGGGAACCGGACAAGGCCTGCGCCCAGAAGATCGAGATCGACGGCATGCCTGTGCGCCAGGATGCACAGTACGAACTGGCCACAAACAACTACATCGCCAGGGGCGGCAGCGGTTTTTACATGTTGAAGGCAAACACGACCCAGCACGACACGGGCATCAACATGCGGAACGCATTGATCGACTACATCCGCCAGATGAAACCCTGTGGTGCCGACGATACCGGCCAGACCCCGGCGTGTACGTCGGATGCGGACTGCCCCAAGGACTACCAGTGCGCGTGTGACGGCCGTTACGTGTGGGATGCGGCCTCGTCCACGTGCAAGGACACGGGGCAATGCGCCCAGGGCGGGCATTGCGCCCTGTCCGCGTGCGTTGATGGTGTAACGGACAGGTTCGGCAGGGAATGCGTACAGGAAAAGAACACGCAAAAGGACATCAATGAATGCAAGTGCACCAGGAAGAATCTGGCAGCCCAGCAGTGCACAAAGGCGGCCTGCCTGGATTCCAGCAATGGTGTGGTGGAGGACCAAAGGGTAAAGATGGTGCTGCCGTGAAAGGTGCAAGAAATATTATTATGATGGCCGTTTTCGTCCTGATTGGATGCGGCCCAACGGATATACACATTGATTGGTCCCAGCGCCCCACATCCTTCAGGGTCCGGCTGGAATCAAATCCCAGTTCCCAGGACAAACCCCTGGCCTTGACTTCGAACGTGACTTTGACGGTGGATATCCAGGCCTTGTCGGCAGGTCCCGGCAAGGCGGTGATGAAGGGCTTTTCAAAGTGGGTCCACCTGTATGTCAGGCCAGGTTACCTTCAGGTTATATCGCCCAAAGGTGCGTACAATCCACCCAGGTCCCTGGAGAAGGGCGGTTATGTATATGTAAAAAACGGTGAAATCTCGGGCGTCAAGGTCAAGATCACCAAGGCATTCGGCAAAACCAGGATCTGGGCCGAGGACAACGGCTTTGTACCGCCCACTGTTAGTGGCACTACGGCGGAATGTGCCGACGGCAAGGACAACAACGGGAACGGCCTGATCGACATGGCTGACCCGGGGTGCCTGATGGCCATGGACCACAGCGAAGAACCGGGGACCGGTGCCGCCGGTGTCACTGGCACTATCTGGTTCAATACCCCGAAGATTTCGGATGTCCAGGGCCATGCCGACGCATCGCCCTATCCCCACGAGGAGGTGAATATCACGCGTGGATTCATGGTCGTAACCAGGGTGACGAATTCCGGGTTCTACGTGACGGACGTGACGGACAAGACCGGTTACAACAGCATCTACGTGTACAGTTATCACATGCCGGCGTTTTTGAGGGCATGCGACCATATAACGGACCTGCGCGGCACGGTGGGGGAATTTTATGGATTCACGGAACTGAATTTTCCGTCATGGCAGTTTCAGCCATGGGAGGAAAAATCCAATGTGCCCTGCTATGTGCCTGACCCCACGGTGCTGACACCTGCCATGGTAAAAAATCACGACGCCATGGAGTCCCTGGAATCGGGCCTGGTTCGAATCATGGACGTAACCACCGGTGACCCGCCAACGAGTTGCGATTTTAACAACGATGGCAAGGTCAATTACTGTTCGTCCAACAGCAAGGACAAGGAATGCCAGTGTTCCACCAGTTGCACGTACGACCCGTACTGTACCCAGAGGCTGAATTACCTGCAATACGGACAGTGGGCCGCGGTGATACACGACACCAAGGGTGGAAATCCCACCAAGATATGGGTGATCTCACAGCAGACCGTGCCCCAGTTCGACCCGTTCAAGGACGGAGGCAGGCGGCATATCGTGTCGATCACGGGCACGTTGAAGGAATTCAAGTACCTGAAACCTTATCCGTGGATCATAGAGGTCAGGTGTCCCGATGACCTTGTGGTCACGGGAAATCCCAAAAAGGCTAACGAAAGTTGTATTTACCCGAGGACAGGAGCGATAGATGCACCGAATTAACAAAACCCTATTTCTGCTGGTCCTGGTCGTGGGCGCGACGGCCTGGGCAGGTGACTTCATGGATACCAGGATTACCTGGACCTTCGGCGATGACGACTGGTTCTATCGCGCTGGTGAAACCGTACCGGACAGCCCTCTTGCAGGGATTGGCGACCGGCCCGGGTACGCCTTGTTCATGGACAACCTGAACCTCAAGACCAAGGGCCGCGAAAACCTGACCCATATCGCCCTGTACAAAAAGATGCCCGGGTTCATCAAAGGCCTGACCACCGAGGCTGGCATGGTGATAAAACTTGACCTGGGCAGGCTCATGTCGTACGGCAGCCACAGCGTATCCGACATCCTTTCGGACGACGGTTCCTACCTGAGGGCCGAGTATTCCTGGGACGAATCGGACCGCAAGCACCACAATTTTTCCGCCACCTTTTTCCCGTTCGATACGGAGCGCTTCAGGCTGGGCTACCTGTGGGACATATCCTGGGGTGGTGGCAACATATTTTCCACCAAACGTACCGGCCCTGCGCCAGGTGCAAAACTGGAGGCGGCAATCGGGCCTGTGGACTTTTACGTGGGCCTGAAGACGGCCAAGGTCAGCCAGGTTGTACAATTGGGCACCGGTGAAACCGAGCAGATCACGGTCCAGGAAACGAACTACGGTGTGCTGGGAGGCCTGGGTTGGGACATCATAAAGATGCTGCGCCTGGACCTTGGGGCCGGATATTTCCAGCAGGGTACATATAATTTTTCCGGCCTGCTGGGGACAAAGGTCTTCACATACGGTTTTTCCGGGCGCCTCAGCGTGCATAAGGGCTATCCAATCCAGACATCCATCGACTACATGCTGTATCGAAACGACCCGAACATCAACGTGGTTGACTGGTGGAAGGAAAAATATACCCCCGGAAAATTGTCATGGTCCGTATCCGGTGAGGGTACGGTGCTGATCCAGCGCCTGGCAGACCCTATCAAGTTCGGTACCACCAAGATGGGCACGGGCTTTGCGACGGCTGCAATGGTGAAGATCAAGTACGGATACTTCAGGGGCCAGGTCATCGGCCTGGTACGTAACCTCCAGTACATCCTGCAAAACGTCCCGTCCCTGACACCCTTCGTTGCCATGCCAACGGATGCGCATATCACGCCCGAATATTTTGTCGCGGGCATGTTCGATTACTATTTTAATCACTCGCACCTCATGCCCACGTTGACCGTCGGTATCCAATCGCCGGCAACCTACCGGGCAAAAGGCGACAAGGTGACATACGTGATCCGGGATGCGGATACCCGTGACAGGTTGCCAGCCGGTTTCGGTGCCAAGACGATCTACGAACTGAGGCTCGGCTTGCAATGGGACCTGTCCGAGTTCATGTCCCTGATTGGCAATGTGCAATTGGTACACGACGAAAACCTGACGCGCCTGAAGATCACCAGCAACGGCCAGCGCCGCGAATTCCAACGCGCCAACCAGTTCGGCGGTTACCTGACCGTGCGCGCCCGGTTCTGACAACGTCCCCGATCGAGCATCTGAGCCAATTTCAGCCCCTCTGCAATCAAATTTGACCGGTAATTCGGGAGTATTTACGACGGTTGCGGATTCAGGCGGTGGATAAAAACGTCATTGGATCCAATACCTTCTGCCAGTTCCATCACCCTTTTGTGGTGGGTAAACATCAATACCTGGGTCTTGCGTGCAAGTTCCGAAAGCACTGTCAATCCGGCACTGGTACGATGGTCATCAAAGCCAATCATGATGTCATCCACAATAAATGGCATGGCCTCCCCGCCTGACAGGTGCTGCTCCAGGGATGCAATGCGCAGGGCCAAATGCAACTGGTCCCTGGTGCCATCGCTGAGGCCGGCTATGGGGACTTCCCGCCCGGTATTTCGCACACACAACAGGATGGGCCTGTCGTTTTCATCAAGGTCGTCTTTCAGCCCGGTATAGGCACCCAGGGTAAGGGTGGAAAATATCTGTCCTGCCCTTATCAGTACCGGCCGCTGGTGTTGTTTGCGATACTCATCCGTCTTTTGCTCCAGCAACAGTGCAGCCGTTTTCAGCCTTATGTATTCCTCTGCAAGGTCCGTAATCCTGGCGGCCAGCGCCTGGGCCCTCTGCTGTGCCACCTCCGCGGATTCGGAATTTCCGAGGTAGCCCTCCTCTTCGTGACGCAGGTCATTTATGCGTTCCCTTATGTCCTCCCTGCGTTGCTGCAGGTCTTCAATCTCCTGATTTACGCCTTGCAACTCCTGAATCAGGGCATCCGGGTCACATTTTGCAGCCTCCCGTACGAGTTCGTCCATGCTCATACCGTCCCCTATGCGTATGACCTGGGCTTCCAGGTCCAGAATACGCCTCTGCAGGGCCTGTTTTTTCATGGATTCGTCATACACCCGCCTCAAGTGCGCATCCTGCTCAACCCCGGCCTGTGCCCTGAATCCGGCCATTTTTACGTCCGCCGCCTTCATCAGGATCCTGCTTTCCGCCAACACCTTTTCCGACTCCCGTCGCTGTGCCTCCAGGGTCTCCAACCTGGACTGGGCGCTGATTGAATTATTCAGTTCAATATTCATTCTTCGTACAGCGTCCAGCGCATCCATCCCATCCATTTCAAAACCTGTCTTTTCAGCAAACACGGACACCTTTCGTTTAAAATCCTCTATGACCTGGTCGATCCCGTAAATACGCCTCCCCAGGGCCTCTGCCTCGTCGTATTCCTTGAAAAACCTCTCCAATTTCCCTGTTTTTTCAAGCGCCACCCTGGGGTGTGCATCCACCGGCACATCCAGCCCGTCAACCGCCTGTTTCCACTCATCAGACCACGCCCGAATACGTCCTTTTATGGCTTCAATTTCGTCTTTTTTTCTGTCAATCCTGGCCCGCCTGTCCCGGATTGCCCGTTCCAGGCTGATTATTTCCTTCCGACGGTCCTCCTCGGTCTGAATCAGTTGCTCGGAAAATTCCACCAGTTCACCCAGGGTCATGCGCCCATCCGTTTTTGTAAACTCGGAGGCCGCCGATACGAGCATCTGTTTCAATTCCTTCAATCGGTTACTGGTGTCCCCGGCTTCCTGCACGAGTAAATTCAGGTCATCCGCCTGTTCGATCAACCGGTTTGCCCGCTCCATCCATTGCTTCATTTCCCTGGGTGTTCCTGGCGTTATTCCCAACGTCCGCCACACGGCCTGCCACGCCTCATTCAACCGGCCCCTGCGCTTGTCGGTATTTTCCATCTCTTCCTTTAGCCGACCCAGACGCATTTTCAGGTCGCTTACCCTGGCCTCCAATTGCATGCGCCTGCTTACCAGGTCCGCATTTTCCCTCATGTGGTCGGCGATCTCATCCGAACGCCTCACAAGCCCCTCGTAAATCTCGTCAACCCGGCCATCACCCGTCCCGGACCCATCCGTAGTGCCATCAATGTATGTCCGCTTGATCACCAGCCACCACCTGTCACGTTCCCCCCTCACGGCCTTCAGGTCATCAATGGAAAACACCTCCCTGGTCTTGACCAGCAGGTTCAATTCCTCCTCCAGCCTGGTCACCTCGTCCCCGGTTTCCTGTATCCTGCGTTCAAGGTCCCGCGTTTTTTCGGCCACGCCCCTGAAGTCCTCATCGAATCGTTCGACCATCGCCGGTTCAGGCATGGGTGTCGTCATCAATCCTTCAATATTCCCCCCGTACCGTCCAAGGCGCTTAAACGCCTCCTCCAGGGACTTTTTCTGCTTTTTTACCCGTTTTTGAAGGCCGCCGAGCCGCTCTTCAATGTCCCCCGCCTTGTTGACCCGCTTTAGCACTTCCTTTAAGCCTTTCATATCACGAGCCGAACCGGACAGTTCATCCAGTCGCACCTGCAATTCATCGACCTCGTGGATGAATCCCTGCCGGTCCTCCATGGCCGACTTCAATTCCTGCTGCATCAACCCGTATTTTTCGAACAACTCCTGGAGCCAATCTTTCCTGTTTAGAAACGGACGCAATTTCGGGGCATCCTCCATGTGGTATTCCGGGCCTGTTTCCTTTAACAATATCCGCGCCTGGTTTTTGTGTTCACTGCGCTTTGCCACCTGTGATGGCCTGTCCGCTATCGCCTTTTCCACCGCCCCAAGCGCCCTGTACAATTGCTGAATCTCATCCTTGTGCTCCAGCAATTCCCTGCGCACTCGCAAGCCTGCTATCTGTCCCTCCACCTGTTTAATGGCCTGTTGCGCCCGTTCAATAACGACCCTGGCGTTCTCCCGGGCTGCCTCGACCTCCCGTACCTGGTCATAAAAATCCTCGGGCAAATCCACCACATCCTCGAGCAAACGGAGTTGCTCCACCAGCGTCTCCCTTTCCCTGAGTGGAGGCAGGACCAGTTTCATGCGGTTCAGTCGGGTATAGACCTTGTTTTTTTCATTGATGTCCGCCTCGACCTTACTTAGTTCCTGTTTGCTGGCATTCACCTGTTTTTGAAGTTCCTTCCACCTGGACACAGGCAGCCTGGCCGATTTTACGTCCTTGATCGCCTGTTCATAGTCCTTGATCGCCTTGTTCAGCGCCTTTGTACTGCCCCTTGGGCTGAAAATCCCTTCCGCCTCCGAGCGCAATTGCCTGAGCACCCTGTTCCATTGCGTGGTCCCGGTCGCGGCACTCAACAGTGCAGGCCCCAGTCCACCGGAACCCTGCAACAATTCCATTGCCCCGCTTTTCAAGCGCTCGTGGTCGATTCCGTAAAATTTCCTGAATCGTTCCTCGTCCATGCCGCCCAGCACCCGCCCCAACACGTTTTCGTTGATTGGCCGGCCGTTTTCCGGGTCCAGTATCGTGTGCTGGCGCCCCTTTCTGCGCACAAATTCAAGCACGCTACCATCCCGCATCCGTAAACGTCCACCGATCCTCAATTGCGAATGGCTGTGCAGGAAATTATCCCCGGTACGCACGGGTATGCCAAATAACCAGGCGATCAAGGCCCTCAATGCGGTGCTCTTACCAGCCTCGTTATCCCCGTAGATCAGGTGCAAACCCTCCCGCCCCTGCGACAGGTCCAGGTGCGTATCCGTGAAGTGTCCGTATGCAATAAGGTCAAAGCGATCAATCCTCATTTTCGCCCTCCGTGGACGCCAGCCGCCCTGCCAACAGGTCCTTTGCCTCCCGCACAAGTGCCTGCAACCTGTCATCCCGGTCCAATCCCATATCTTCAAACGCCAATCTTTCCGGGATCTTGCGTTTCAGGTCTGAAATCACCTTTTCCCTCAACATCGCGGTGTCCACCGGTGCATCCATGACCTCCCCAAGCAGGTCGGACATGGGGTCGTTTCCACCTTGTACAACCACCGGTTCTGTCCCGGCGCCTATCCTGACTTTTTCAATCCACAGGTCATCATCGGATACCTCGGACCCGAGCACCCTGATTTCATAGCCAACACGCATGGGATTCGCCCTCAGTTCCCGGGCAATCCCTCCAGTCCCCTCCAGGACCACGCGCGCGGCAACCAACCTGCCATCCGCCTGCTCCACCTCCTGCCTCAAGGCTCTTCGCACGCGGTCATAGGCATCATCCTTGCCCGCCACCCCACTGATGTCCACATGACACACCGCCCAGCGCACCACATCCAGTTCCCTGAACTCCGGGTCAACCCTGTCCTCGTCCACTGTAACCAGCATACACCCTTTTGGCCCGGTTTCCCGGATATGCCTCCCCTGGATACACCCCGGAAATACGATCCATGGGTTTTCAGACACCACTTCCATCCCATGGACATGCCCCAGAGCCCAGTACTGATACCCCTTCGCAACCAGGTCATCCCTTGTGCAAGGTGCATAATTCGCATGACCCGGCCGCCCGTTCAAACTGGTATGCAGCAGCCCTATATTGAACAAGCCTGGACGTGCCGTCGGATACTCGGCAGCAAGGTTTTCGTCCACCTTCTGGTCATAAAAACTGCGTCCGTGGATTGCCACGCCCAGGTCTTCCAAAATAAGCGTTTCCGGTCGCTTGTGTGACAGGATTCTCAGGTTTTTGATGCCCCTAACTTCCGCGGTCAGTTTGCTGTTGGCATCGTGGTTTCCCAGCACCGCAATCACCTGTATGCCCGCCCGTTCCAGGCGTCCTGCCTGAGCCCCCAGAAACAGGCCGGTACTGAAGTCCTTCCAGTCCCCGTCATACAAATCCCCGGCCAGTAATACGAAGTCCGCTTCCTCCTGGACAGCCAGGTCAACCATTTGTTCAAAGGCCCGTCTCGAAGCCGATTTTATCCTGTCCTTCGGGGCGTTTTCATACTCCTCCAGCCCCTTTAACGGGCTGTCCAGATGCAAATCCGCGGCATGGATAAATTTAAACATGGACACCTCTTCGCTGGATCACACATTACATCCCTTAATGTACATCAAGGATTCGCTTTTCGCAAGCCGAGCCGAGGTGTCCCGAATTACCTGACTAAATTCGGGGATGTAACTTCGCCTGACGGCCTGTGGCCCCGGACAAGGCACTGCAACCGTTGTCCTCAAATTTGACAGGTAATTCGGGTAATCCTGGATCGCTGTTACCTCTTCCCAAATCTTATAAATAATGCTATAGTATATGTTGCGATTTTTGCGCGAGGAGATAAAAATGGTCAAGTTGAGACTGACACGCATGGGCGGCAAGAAAAAACCCTTTTTCAGGATTGTGGCGACCGATTCAAGGGCGAAACGTGACGGCAGATTCATCGAGATCCTGGGGACCTACGACCCGGTACAAAACCCTCCGGCAGTAAACCTGAAGGCAGAGCGAATCAAGTACTGGCTTTCCGTTGGTGCCCAGCCGACAAATACCGTAAAGAAACTGCTCAGTAACAACATGCCGACAGAATAGCAGTGGAGACGACACATGAGTGTTGAACTGAAAGAACTCGTTGAGTACATTGCAAAATCACTGGTTGACAACCCTGATGAAGTCAATGTGGCAGAGGTACAGGCCGTACAGACCTCGGTGATCGAACTGAGGGTGGCAAAGGAAGACCTGGGCAAGGTGATCGGGAAACAGGGGCGTACTGCCCGTGCTATACGTACGATCCTGTCATCGGCTGCCACCAAGGCCGGAAAAAGGGCTGTACTGGAAATCTTAGAGGACTGAGTCGTGCCGGGGAAGACCTCGGACAACGAAGACGATGTACGTTGGGTGGAGGTCGGTATCCTGGGCCGTGCCCACGGTTTGAAGGGCGAGATCTATCTGCGCGCCACGTTGGACGAGGCGAGCGTCATTGCAAACGCCAGCGTCGTACACCTGCAAGGAAAAAAGGACATATTGGAAACCCGGGTTCTGGATATACGCAGGACTAATAAGGGCTTGCTGTTGACCATGGAAGGGGTCGATGACAGGGATGCGGCCAGTCGCTTAACCGGCTGGTCCCTGATGGTAAATCGCAACGATTTCCCTGATACCGAACCGGGTGAATTTTATTATGCCGACCTGGAAGGGGCACCCGTGCTGGACGAGGGGGGCCGCCGGATCGGGAAGATTCAGAGGTTCGAACGATACGGAAATGACGTAATGTTTTTCGAGTGGAACGGTCACGGCGTGGTTGCAGTGCCAATGGTGGAAGCCTTTGTAATAAGATTGTCCAGTGACCCACCGTCCGTACAAATAAAGACAACGGACCTTGACGACCTGTTGCAGGACTGAATGGAATTTCACGTACTTACCATATTCCCGCAGCTCATCATGCAGGCCGTGGATTACAGCATCCTGGGCCGTGCCATGAAACAGGGGATCGTCCGTGTGTTCGCACACGACATACGGGATTTTACGCACGACCGGCACAGGACCACGGACGACGAGCCCTTTGGGGGAGGGGCGGGCATGGTGATGAAGGTGGAGCCCGTGGTGCAATGCCTGGAATACGCGGTATCGAAATACGGCCCGGGCAGGGTCATTGTGATGAGCGCGGCGGGCAGGTTGTTCAAGCAGGCTGTGGCCAGGGAGTTGGCCTCGTGTTGCGACAGGTTGTACCTGATCGCCGGGCATTACGAGGGGATCGACGAAAGGGTAACGGAACATTTCGCGGACCTGGAACTATCCATCGGGGATTACGTGTTGAGTGGCGGGGAGTACCCGGCCCTGGTCGTGATAGATGCCGTGGCCAGGCTGCTGCCGGACGTGTTGGGTAATCGGGGCTCCTTGGCGCAGGAGAGCCACGAACACGGCCTGTTGGAATATCCGCAGTACACCAGGCCCCGGGACTTTCGCGGTATAGGGGTGCCGCAGGTGCTGTTGTCCGGGAACCATGCCGCTATTCGTAAATTCCAGATGGAGGCGGCCCTGCAAAAGACCAGGCGAAACCGGCCGGACCTGCTGGGCGAGGTCAATGGAGGCCAAAACGATGAAGACTGAACCCCGCATCTACCTGGCCCTGGTCCACTATCCCATACTGAATAATGCGGGTGACGTGGTTACCACGTCCGTAACTAACCTGGACGTGCACGATATTGCTCGAATCGCAAAAACCTTTGAGTGCAAAGGTTTTTTTGTGGTTACGCCTGTGCATGCACAACGACAGATGGTCCATAGGTTGCGCAAACACTGGGACACCAAGGGACAACTGCTGGACCACCCGCGCAAGGCGGCATTGAAACTGGTGGAGCCGGTGGAATCCCTGGAGGCCGCGGCAAACAGGGTCTATGACCAGGAACACGCGTACCCGACACTGGTTGCAACCAGCGCCAAACCACAACGCAACTTCGTGAGTTTCCATGACATGAAGGCATTAATCCGGGATGGCGGCCCTGTAATGCTGGTCTTTGGCACCGGGTGGGGGCTGGCCGAAGGGGCATTGTCCATGTGCAACCTCGTGCTGGAGCCGGTAAAGGGGGTGAAGGGCTACAATCACCTGCCTGTGCGGGCGGCCGTGGCCATCATACTTGACAGACTGCATTCCTGATCGTATAATCCCCTGTCGTTTTACGGCCTGCTCGATGACAGGAGGTGGATATGGATCAGGTCATTCAACAGTTGGAACGCTCGCAGATGCGTATGGATATCCCGGACTTCAGGCCCGGGGATACGATCAAGGTGCACTCCATTGTCAGAGAGGGCCAGAGGCAGCGGATCCAGGTCTTTGAGGGTGTTGTGATTCGCAGGCGCGGGGCCGGCATACACGAGACCGTAACAGTCAGGAAGATATCCTACGCCGTGGGCGTGGAAAAGATATTCCCACTTCACAGTCCCATGGTTCAAAAGATCGAGGTCGTGCGCCTGGGCAAGGTGCGCAGGGCCAAACTGTATTACCTGCGTGCGCTGCGCGGTAAGTCCGCAAGGATCAAGGAAAAACGAGTCTGGGAAATCAAAAAATAACATCCGGGCATTCCAAGATCGAATACAAAACCGGCGAAATAGAGCAGTGGTGTGTTGGGCGTGGTTTTCGCCACGTGATAGGTGTGGATGAGGCCGGACGCGGGCCGTTGGCTGGTCCCGTGGCGGTGTCAGCCGTTTACCTGCCCCCCGGGTTCGACGTGGACGGGCTGGACGATTCCAAAAAATTGAGTGCTGTCAGGCGCGAGGTCCTGGCCGGGCGTATTCGTCGCCACGGCGTGTATGCGCTGCGTTTCTGTGACAACCGGTGTATAGACCGCATGGGTATCCTGCAGGCAGTCTTTCGGGCCATGCGGGAGGCGGTACACGTGGTGATGCGAACACTGGACGCACCTGTTAACCAGGTGATGGTGGCAGTGGACGGCAAACTGGAAATCCCGGACTTGGGGTTGCTGCAGAAGGCCTGGGTTAAAGCGGATTCACGTTCGTGGGCAGTGGCCGCGGCCTCGATCATTGCCAAAACAAGCAGGGACCATTTCATGCAATGGGCGGACGGGATTTACCCGGAATACGGCTTTGCGCAACACAAGGGTTACGGGACCGCCGCACACATGGCCGCCTTGCGCGAGTACGGCCCATGCCCGTTGCACAGGCGCAGTTTCAGGATGCCAGGTAAAGAGTAGTTTACAGAAATAATCCTGCGATCATGCCCAGCACCAGCCACATCCCGGCGCTACGTACCCACCACACACCCCATACAACAAACCACAGGGGCCACAACGGGAAGTGTTCCTTGCCATCGGGATTGAACACTTCCTGTAATGATTTGGGTATGAACGGGGCCGCTATCTTGTGGGCGTCAACCGGTGTGGAGGGCCTTTGCATGCGCAGTACCCTGGCGACCTGCCAAGCCTTGGGCAGCGAAATCAACACCAGCAAAGCAGGCCATTTCAGGATACCGGTGGCGCACAGGACCAGAACGCTTGCGTAAAATACGCCGATTGCCGTAATCATGGCGTACCTGCCGTAACGCTCACCCAGGATTACCGGCAACGTATGCACCCCACGCTGGATGTCCTGGTCCCGCTTATCCAGGTGCTTGCCCAGTACCACTGCGGTCACGGCCATGCCATACGGCATTGTGGCCCACAGGGTGGCCTGGTCGATGTGACCTGTAAGTGCAAAAAACGTCCCGCCGATGATCAGCGGCCCCCATATCAGGAATATCGCGACCTCACCCAGGCCGTGATACTTCAATTTCAGGGGAGGAGCCACGTAAAATACGGACAACGCCAGTCCGGTGGCGGCAAAAGCCATTATCGGCCAACCCTGCATCCAGGTCAGGTAGATTGCAATGGCCAGGTCCAGCAAATCAAACAGTATGACCGCAATCCACAGCCTTTTGACCGTGGTGAGCCCCGACAGCAATGGATGTGGGGCATACTCGGTACGTACATAGCCGTCGGTGTCCACCTTGTTCAACACATCGTAGTAGTCGTTTACCAGGTTGTTGGCTGCGTGAGCCAGCAGCAGTCCCAGCAGTACCAATGCGGTAATGCCCCATGGGAACGGATGCCCGTGCAGGTCCCCTGTGGCCAGCACTATGCCAATCAACGCAGACAAAAGTGTCATTGAAAAGACACACACACGTATATTCATCAACCATCTACTGATGAAATCGGCGTTTTTGGGGTTCTTGAACCTGCTGGTATTACAGGTCCTTGTGATCTCTATCCAGTCACGTATCATTGTGTTACATCCGTCAATACATCCAATGGCCTTATAGCACGATATTTTGCAAAAGGCACTAACAGAGACCGGGATTACTTGACTAAATTTGTTTTTTACCCAAATTACCCGTCGAGGCGAAAGTGATGTCTTCGGATACTTGATAGATAAGGGTTTACAGGGGAATACAGAAGACAATACCCAAAAAATGAACGCGGGAATGAGGACTTACTGGTACGAGGATCCCCAAAAACAGATTTTTACTCCATCCAGGCCAGCGGCCCGGGTTACAAGCAGGCGAGGCCGCCTGCGCTCCACGGCTCCCGTTACCACCGGGATCCCACGGCCAACGGTCACGGCCACGGTCAACGGCCACGGCCACGGTCAACGGCCAACGGTCACGGAAATGCCGGCTGGAAGCCGGCGATCCCAGGAGGCCGCCTGCGCTCCACGGCTCCCGTTACCACCGGGATCCCACGGTCACGGCCACGGTCAACGGCCAACGGTCACGGCCAACGGCCATGCCGGCTGGAAGCCGGCGATCCCAGG
>WGCQ01000183.1 GCA_015493765.1 Deltaproteobacteria bacterium | reverse complement strand
GGAAATTTCTCGGCCAATGTGACGCCGACCCAGTTCCTTACCCTGGCCATGCCCAGGGCTGCGGGTGCAGCCACACTACAGTACCTGCATGGCCTGAACACGGTGCTGATCGCAGGAGGGGTCGTGTTTCCAAAGGGACAGTCGCCCAAGGTCACTGATTCCGCCGAGGTTGTCGTTGAAATCTCGACGCAGAGCGGCAGTTTGAAGATCGACATCGCACCTGTCGGCGCCATTATGCCCAGTGCCATTATGGGCAATATGTCGGTAATGCTGAATACCAATCGTGCCTTGATCCTGGGTGGCCTGACCGGGTCGTTGGCCCAGAACCAGGATGCATACCTTTATACGTTCCGGTAATCCTGGTCCTTCCTTTTCCATATGAGATCCCCATATTAGGGCCTCGTGCAACCAGGTTTCCATGCCTGCCTGCACAAGGCAATCATTTTTACCGGGTAAATGTCCTGAACGTGTATGGACTGTACGAGAACGGTGTATACACGAACGAAAAACCTGTAAGATTTGTGTCCATCCAATCCAGTGACATTACGGTAAAGTTTTCGGTACCATTGGCCGAATTCAGTGTGGATTCAAGGCCCTGCCAGCCGAAGGTGGTAATGACAACGGGAATGATGTTTGGCAGTGACGGTGACAGTGTGGGAGTGGGTGTGGATTTTGGGATGGAATGGGGACTTCTGGCTTAAATGGTAAAAGATCGCGTTACGTGTACCAAATTTCCGTAACCGGTAACACTGTCCCTGAATCCCGCAGGCCCTAAGACTTGGACTGCTTATGCCTTTGTCAGGAATTGTTCCTCAAAGGCCTTGACAACCTCAGGTGGGATGTCGGTCAACAGTGTGTTGGCAGGAACCTGTTGAAACCCTCCAATTGGTACCCGGGCCATGGATTTCAGGAAGTTGACCCCGGATGAAATCTCACTATCCAACCGGTTCTCGGCCTTCTTGCCCCGGATGGTTTTCCGGAAGAAATAGGCGTTACCGGATGAATCCAAGGGCCTCATTGTACGGGTCATTCACCAGGCCTTTAACCTTTTTAGAAATCCCGGGATTGGTAAAGGTGATTACCACCTCCACGGGACCACCCGATCTCCGAACAGCACTGCCAGGCATTCCTTGCCCTTCACGCACCAAAAACCGGCCCCCTCAACCCCCGCAGTTATGCGCTTTAGATTAAACTATGTGTTTTGAATTTCCTATCCTTCATCTGGCGTGTTATGATTTTTGTATGCGTAGGCCTCACAGCCAATTTATAGTCTTTTTGTTTTTCATATTTTTTCTTTTAAGTACAAATATCGGAAGGGCCAAAGAACTTGGAAGGCTGCCGTGTATAAACTTCAGATTAGAAATAACAGGACTTACCCAACCCAGGATAGTTCGGGACCAGACAGGAACCCATATCTCGTATAAGGCCCAAAATGGGACTATAGAGGAAGTCCTGATTGCCTACCAAAAAGGCCGATTCAAGGTTCGGTATATAGGTCAGAAAATAGGCAATACCCCCCCACCTGCTTTTATACACCTCATATCCCAAATAAGGGCATATATCGCCAATACCAACGCCAAACAAGTCTATTCTTGTTTAGGTCCTGTATTCCCCCATAATCAGCAAACCGTCCAGAGAACACAAATAGGTGCATTGTTTTTCAGGTTGAAGGCTATATTGGCAGTAGTCCTGGTATGGCTTGGTCTTATAGGCCTGTTAATACTATTGCTTTATACTATAAAAACATCGCCGGATTCGGAACAGCCTGTGGATAAAGAGCCTTCAAGCATGTGGGCAAGGTTTCTCATGCTTTTTGTTGTCATCTGGTATGTGGTGATGGAAATAAAATTTCTACCTTACGATACAGTTGATGTATGGTACCTACAGTCGATAGAGTTTAACATCCCATCAATCCTGGAATTTCTTCATCCACTTTATGTACCCTTCATGTATGCCATCCATGTAGCATTAAAGGGGCTGAAATGTTACCACAGGTTCATCTATGTGCTTGAAGGTCTTAATATTTTTATAGATGGATTGGCCCTGCTTGTCCTGTACCGATTAGGGGAACGCCTGGCCGGAAGTTGGAGTTCGCTGTTGGCCACAACCCTGTGGAGCCTGATGATTCTTGTAAGGGAGGCAGCAATTCGTCCGGTCCCATATGCATGGGCTGGTTTTATCCTTATGTTGGCATGGTATATTACACTCACTAAAAAATTAAATAGCAGGACAATTTTTCTTTCAGGGCTTTTGTTAGGCATTACAGCGGGACTGCACCTGTCCGCTTCTGTATTGGTCATAGCCTTTGTGATATATTACTCTACTTCCATGCAGGAGAAACATGAACTGAAAAGGGGCGTGGTAAATTTTACATTTGGCTTTTTTCTGACATTCATATCCAGCTATCTGCTTTTGTATTTAAAAGAGGCTGGTAATCCATACGTAAAGCCATTTCATGTCCGAATAAACATGCAAACCATAGCCAGGTGGCAACAGGTCCCGCACTCCTCTGTTTTTGATGCCTCCATACCCCACTTGTTTTCTGTCTTTTACCACAGAACTGTGTGGTTTTTAGTCCTGTCTTTCGTGTATATATCCTTGATATGGGTTTTCAATAAAAAAGACCGGAGCCGCTTTAATATACTAAGGGCTTTTTTACTAAATCTATTAATCCTGGGATTTTTCTTCCTCTTTTTTAATGTATATAACGGATTTATCTTTGCAGTATTTATTCTGTTGGCCCCTTTAGGTGCTGTTGCTTTGCACGCCGTTCCTGTGTCCAAAAAAATACGATTTCTTTATGGCATTTTAGCCCTTGCCTTCCTGGTGCGCTATATGCCCGGGCAACTTATCGAGGGGTTGGGGAAAGAAAATTCGTTTTTTCAGGAGATAAAAATGCTCAACAGTCGGTTGGATTCCAAGGGCGTCCTTGTCATCCCCGGCCGCGTAATTATTGGAGAGTGGTATTTTGCAAAATTTAGCCAGATAGAGGTATTAAATACATTAGATAGAAACCATAAAGATATTCCGCTAAGGCATCTTAAAACAGTGCCTCTTAGCAAACTGGTCCCTGTGATTCGAAAGTATTTAAGCAAGGGAATTCCTGTAATATATACCGAAGGCTTTACTGGCAATATTTCAGGATTCGATAAGCCGGGCCAGGAGTCACGAAAACAAGTATTCAGAAATATATGTGGTTTTACTGCAAAACTCAGGAAACAATGCGTCAAACCCACAACAGCAGTCATTAAAAAGGCTTTTTTGTTGCAAAAGGCCATGGTTGGTCCACTTGGAGATAACTATTTTCGCGTTCTTTTACCGTAAAACTCGGTCCGAGTTGTTATCGCACTCACTGATTCCACGATGTCAATTAGATTTACCATTTTGTAATCAGGGTTTGGGCTCCTTGCGAGCAGGATTCAGGCTGTCAATAACCAGGAATATGTCACCACTTTTGGCCAAAAAAGAGAGGGGGAGGCATGGGGAAATAGTGTGACAGTACAGAGTAGGGATGCGGGGTGTTTTTGAGTGTGCATAGTCCCCCAGAGGGGGGGGGACAACGATATTGACATAAATGCATAAAAGCCTTAAGATAATCCGTCCTTGGAGGTTGAGATGACAGATTTCATGCAGGACATCATGCGTGTCCAGGACCTGGATGCGATTACGGCCTCACCGGTGTTCGTAAGGGTGGATTTTAACGTCCCCCTGACCGATGACCTGAAGGTTGCTGATGATACCCGTATTCGCAATGCACTGCCGACCATAAAATTGCTACAGGAACGCGGTGCCAAGTTAATCCTGGCCAGCCACCTGGGACGTCCCAAGGGCAAGCACAATCCCAAACTATCCATGGTGCCTGTCGGGCAGCGCCTGGCCGAACTGCTGGACCAGGAGGTCTTCGTGACCGATGACTGCATTGGCGACGGGGTACGTGGCGTACTGTTGGAACGTACTGAGGGCGACGTGGTGCTGTTGGAAAATCTGCGTTTTCACGCAGGTGAGAGGCAGGACGACGAGACTTTTGCCAGGGCACTGGCCTCGCTGGCACCGGTTTACGTGAACGATGCGTTCGGTGCGGCCCACCGAGCACATGCGTCAGTACACGCGATTACTCGTTTCGTGGGCACCAGGGCTGCCGGCCTGTTGATGCAAAAAGAAGTACATATGTTGGAAAGGCTTGCCGAACATCCGGAGCAGCCGTTTATCATGGTCCTGGGCGGTGCCAAGGTATCGGACAAAATCGGGGTAATCAATAACATGCTGGGGAAGGTTCGGGCAATCGTTATCGGCGGTGCCATGGCCAACACGTTTTTGGCCGCACAGAGCCGTGATATGCAGGCCTCCAAGTTGGAACAGGACAAAATCGATGTGGCACGGGATATACTCAAGCGCGCTGCCTTGCGCAACGTGGATATCCTGCTGCCAGAGGACGTGGTCGTGGCCAGGCAGGTCGCTGATGATGCCGAAACTGAAGTGGTAGGTGTGGACAAGATCCCAACGGATGCCATGGCGTTGGACATAGGACCAGGGTCCGTGGAGGCCTTCGGTAAGGTGTTGGCGGACGCAAAAACCATATTCTGGAACGGTCCCATGGGCCTGTTCGAAAAGAAACCATTCGAGGATGGTACCAGGCGTATCGGCTCATTGATCGCCAAATCCAGTGCCGTTACCATAGTGGGGGGTGGCGACACGGTCAGTGCCGTAACACAGTTCATGCTGTCGCCCTTTTTCACGCATGTTTCCACCGGGGGCGGGGCCAGTCTGGAATTTCTGGAGGGCAAGGAACTGCCCGGGCTTGAGGCCTTACGCCAAAGGAGGCAGCGATGAGGACACCGATTATTGCGGGCAACTGGAAAATGAACAAGGACATGCAGTCGGCCAAGGAACTGGCCCGTGGGCTGGTGTCCAAAAACGCCAGGTTTCGTGACCGCGAGATAATTTTGTTTCCGCCGTATCCCTTTTTACCTGCTGTAGCAGGGCTTTGCCAGGATTCAAGGCTGGAAGTGGGCGCCCAGGACATCAGCGAACACGAGGCCGGCGCATTTACCGGCGAGGTCAGTGCCGAAATGGTGGTGTCAACCGGGGCCACATGGACGATCGCAGGGCATTCCGAACGCCGAAATTACCACCTGGAAACGGATGAAATCGTAAACAACAAGGTGAAACGGGCACTAAGTGCCGGGCTGAACGTGATCCTGTGCGTAGGTGAAAACCTGCGGGAACGGGAACGCGGTGCCGCATTCGACGTGGTGCAGCGTCAAACAGAGCGGGGGCTGGCAGGGCTGGACCAGGATGCCATGGGCCACGTTGTGTTGGCGTATGAACCCTTGTGGGCGATTGGCACGGGTAAAACGGCCACGCCCCGGCAGGCCCAGGAAATTCACGAATTTTTGAGGTGGGTAATCCAGCGTATGTTCGACAATGCAACAGCCGAGGATTTACGGATACTTTACGGCGGCAGCGTAAAACCTGGCAATATAAACGGACTCATGGCACAGAAGGACATTGACGGCGCCCTGGTTGGCGGGGCCAGCCTGGACGTGGAATCATTTTCGGCAATAATAAATTTCGAGGTATAGACTATGCAACTGCTTTATGGAATCCTGATTGGTATAGAGGTTCTGGTCAGTATCGTCATGATCATTGCAATCCTGCTGCAACCCAGCGACCAGGGCCTTGGCATGGCATTCGGCGGTGCCGGCACCCAGGCGCTGTTCGGCGGCAGAGGGGCCACCAATTTTCTGTCCAAACTGACCGGTGTGCTGGCTGCGATCTTTTTCGTGCTATCCATATCCATATCCCTGATCACCGGTCCTTCCAAGAGTGTGGTGGACAAGGTCGCCCAACCGCCGGCCCAGCACCAACCCGTCAGCAAGACATCGGGCAGCAGCACGACGGGCAAAGTCAAGACCACGCAAAAGAAATCCAAGTAATATACACGTAACATAGGCCTTGTTGGGACAAAAACACCGAAGTCAGTTACAGTTACTATTAGAATTTATCTTAGCCTGTATAGTTGTAATTGTTTGTATTGAATCAGGATTTCTGTTTGATGCCAGGCCGTTGACCGTGGGCCGTGGCCGTTGACCGAAACCGAGACCGTGGGCCGTTGACCGTGGCCGTGGCCGTGTGCTCCCGATGGTGACAGGGACCATGGAGCGCAGTCGCTCCGCCTCCTTACAGCGAAGATTCCCCGATATTGACTTACCCAGCCCTTATATTATACTTCCCCTATGACCCGGCGTAATTTCCTCGGTATCACTATCTTCGGGCTGGCAACTTCCGTTGCAGTGACTGCAACGCCGTTCAACGTAAAGTTAAAGGGCAAACGCTTGGTGGTAAGGGGCATTGCACATCGCTTTTGCAGGGTCAGACTGAATGGCCGCATAATAAATCCTGTGTCCAGGGGTGTACTGTGTACCTGTTTTGCATTGGACCCATGGATTCGCGAACTCAATGCGCCTGTATCCGTAGAGGTTTCAGGACCTTTTTCGGCCTTTGCGTGGTCCATGGTACTTCATCCATTCAATCCGGGTTTTTGACGTGGCAAACTTACGAATAGCCCTGATTTTGTTACTGTTTTTGCCGCTATCAGCGTGGGCCAGGGGCCGGGTAAAGGTGGGGTGGGTGGACACTGCTGACCCATCCAATGTCAGGGTGGTACTGTCCGCAGTTAACCGCAAAACCATGGCACCGGTAAACCTGTCCGATTTCGAGTATTTGAGGGTGGATGCGGTGCCGCTGGACAACGGACAACCGCAGGAGGGCCAGGAACTGACCCTGGAGTTCCAGAACCAGGGTTCCATAGGGCCTACAACAGGCAAATTTGTACTCTCCGGTAAATCACAGGTACCCTTGTTCGTGGTGTTCGTGGCAGCCATGCACGGTTACGTATCGAGGTCCATGGAATCAGCGATTCGGGAAGGGCTGGGCAAGGCGGTCAAACCGTTCCGCCAGGATACGAAGGTGGGGTTGTTACTGTATGGTGACAGGATCAGGCTGCTAATGAATACAAAGGGTTCCCTGCATTTCGTGGACGTAAATGAGGACGGCCGTTTGCTGGCGGAATTACGCAACCATAAGGTCAAGGTCCAGGACTGCTTTGTGGCACCCAAAGCGCTTAAGTCCTTGAGACGACATCGGTTTCACACCATCGGCATGTTCCCGAAACTATGGGGTATACATGAGTCCCTGGTGGCGGAGGCAAAAAAGCGTGGGCATTACCCAATGGATACCTATTTATTTCAGAAGAAACAGGAATTGTTCGCCCAGGGGGCCATCGAGGCAGCGGCCCGCCTTATCATGGCACTGGCCCCCAGTCACAGCGAACGTGTAATCATTGTATTGTCTGACGGCAGGGATGGATACCTGGATGCCCAGACCGTATTCGCAGCCCAGTCCGCAACACGATGCCAGAAGCAGGGCGACATACGTAAGGCATTGCAATGCCTGTCCCGGGCAATCGCCAAAAAGGCCGTGCCCAGGTACCAGGCGCGAGTGCGTTACCTGAAACGCCTGATTCCTTTTTTACAGGCACTGAACCTGCGAGTATTCGTGGTGTCATACCCACACAGCCATTCCCTTGAAGAACAGTTGCTAAGCGCCCTGGCGGAAAAAACCGGTGGGACGTTTCGCAGTGGACGCAATGCCGACCGCAAGACCTTTATCAACCTGATTACCCAAACAACCACCGAGATCGCCCAGGAGGCCGTTATTACCATTGACAAGACCCTGCAAACAGGCAAATGGTATGCTTTCTTCGCAGCAGCACAGCGACAGGCATCGAAAAAGGAAATGACCAGCAGACACGCCTACCTGGCATTCGTCGCACCCAGGCCTTTTATTGTGATCAGGTTATTCAACAGGCTGGAAGGCTTCATGTGCGCCAAGGTGGGAAACAACTGGGGGCCCCCGCTGACCTGGGTCGTGTTGGTGTTGGCGATATTGCTGATTTATGTGTTTATCGCGAGTATTATCAAGTTAATCAAGGCGTTGAAAAATATTGGCAAGGCAAAAAAACTACAAAAAGCGGCAAGGGCCAAGTTGAAAAGGAAGGGGCGATGACACAGGGTCGGGTACCGGACACAGCAAGCCTTGCAGGCAAGGTCGTGGTCGCGGGCAAGGGATTCGAACTGCCAGGCATTCAGGTAATCAATTTTACGCAGCCGGGGGGGTATTCCTTTTACGAATCCCTCAATCCACCGACCTCCCTGCAGATGCCTTCACCGGACACGGGTGAGCCCAGAAACCTGGTACGCCCCCGCTACATACCTCCGCCCAAGGATTATCGACCTCCTCTGGGCGGGTGTATCGCGGGCGGTTGCGACCCGGACAAGGTCATACAGGACCTCAAGGGCCGCCTTCACAGCATTGTGCTGCATACACCGTTGACCTGTACCAGCGCACAAACATTTCACGTGTTAAAGCAACGTGCATTGTCCACGCATTTCATGATCGAGGGCAATGGTACGATCCATCAGGCCACTGACGTGGTGGATGTGGCCTTACATTGTGGTATGCCAAACCCGGTCAGTGTGGGTGTGGACCTGAGCAATGCACAGCCAAACCTGGCTGCAGGTGCACCAATGCCTGCGTGCATGCATGGCAGGCCCATCAGTGACAACATGGTCATAAACGGAGTGCCGTGGAAGTCCACCGGCTTTACGGACCAGCAATACGACTCCCTGATCGCCCTGCTGCGCCTGCTCATGCGGTTATTCGACATCCCTGCGGCCTTTCCCTTGAACGAACAGGGCGCGATCCTGCCGGAGGTCATGGCACTGCCCGCCAGTACGTTCAGCGGAATCCTGTGCCACTGGCACATAAAGCAGGACAAGTTCGACCCGGGGCCCGGATTGGACTGGCAGAGGATCCTGACCGGGCTGCGTTCGGGCCAGGAAAGTGCCGGTATCCCGGTGGATGTGTCGGAATTCAAGACGTTATCCGGGTCGCCGTTTTCCATGATCAGGCGCTCCGAGGCCCAGGCCCGTGAGGTCGCCGGCTGCCTGTACAAAAATGCCGAACACAGGGCACAGGGAGGTTTTTACCCCGTGGGCATCAACCAGACCTGGCACGACGGCATACACCTGGTGGCTGACAAGGGGACAAAGGTCAGGCCAATATTTTCAGGCGAGGTGGTGGCAGCACGTTTCGTCAAGGAATACCGGGACATAGGCAGCACAAACTTCGTATTGATTCGGCATAAACTGGATGTACAATCCGCATCCGATCAAAAGGTCGTAACCAGGCCATTCACGTTTTATTCGCTGTATATGCACCTGGCCCCCATGGACCTGGACAAGCCGCCCGAAGGCATACAGTGGCTGGACACCGTAAAAAGGGTGTACCAGGACAAGGACCCGGTCAAAACCGCACCTAAATCCAGGCTGCCGGAAACCGTATCCAGATGTAACCAGTTTCAGGCCTTGAAACTGGGTTACGTGGCGATGTTCGGGGAGGATGACAGTACCCGGATCCCTGTGGACACCACACAAACGATAGGCCTGGTGGGTTCATTCGGATTACAGGGCACACGACGGGCGTTTTTACACCTTGAGACCTTTGCGGACGAGACATGGCTGGATGCGGTGGACCCGGCTTTGAACGGTGACATGATACTGTTGGGTCCAGATGAGCCAAACGCGGACCTGGTGGTGCATTCACCTACACTGCTGGGGTTGTTCGGCAAAAAGGATGCCTTCCTGGACCAACTTGATTACACGGTGCTACCCACAGGTAAGCACTTTGCCCGCGCACAAATCCGTCGTTTTTTCACATCCTCCTATGACACCGGTGCCAAGGTGATGCTCAGGAAACTGGTTGTCAGACACATGTCGGAATGGTCCACACACGTTGCCTGGATTGATGCCTTGAGGCAGCAGGGGGACTGGTTTGCACGCATGTTCGGCCCCGGGGAAAAGCATCTTGGGATGTACAGGCATTTTTTGGCCCAGTACATGCCGCTGTACTGGCTGTCGGACGATGTACTCAACCACCTGCAACTAAAGATGCAGGGTGAATCGGGTGTCTTGTACTTTTTTAACCCGGTTACCATGATGGTTTGGGGCACTTATCGACGTTCCGTGATGCGTGGTAAGACGGTGGAAGAGATCATCCGGGACATAAACAAGGAAATCGAACAGCGTTCACACAGGCACCACCGGGGTCATGAGAAGGCAGAGGACATAGACGACTCCCACGGAATCAAGATTTCCGGCCCGGTTACGGACTGGGATAGCTACGTCCAGGATGTGATGAAGCAACTTCGCAGGCTTCCTGGAAAGGGCGAATGGTAACGACCACCTGCCGCTACAGCGATCAAGGCCGTGGCCGTTGACCGTGGCCGAGTCCGTGACCGAGTCCGTGGCCGAGTCCGTGACCGAGTCCGTGGCAGTGTGCTCCCGGTTACAACGGAAGTTTCCCGCAAGGCCCGAAGGGCCGTCCCGAAGCAGCCGCAGGCTGCGTCCCGAATCCCGATTCCAGAGGCCCGAGTCCGTGACCGTTGGCCGTGTGATCCCGGTGAAAACGAAAGTCGTGGGGCGCAGGCGACCTCGAGGCTGTTGAAAAAGTCCCCCCTGGGATCGCCGGCTTCCAGCCGGCATTCTTAAATGACTTTAAAATCAAGATGTTATAAAAACACGAAATCCCTGATCTGTTTCAAAACCAATCAACACCGCCGAATCACACGGCCACGGTCAACGCCACTAAAAAAGTACTTGACTCAAATTGTCTTAGACTGTAGGTTACTTAAGGTCACAGACCTTTTTTACACCCATTGCCGGAGGCCTGATATGAGAAAAGTTTGGAATCTTCAATACGTGCTGATCCTTGCGTCAATCCTTGTCATCGGTATGCCCGACGTCCAGGCGCAAACAAAACTGACGCCTATCCAGATCCTGGCAAAGATGGATAAAACGATCAGCGGATACAAGGACCAGGTCATGAAAAACACCATGACCATTACCAACGAAAAGGGCGAAAAACGTTCTTACGACTTTACGGTGATGCAAAAGGGCACGAAAAAGCGCCTGGTTCGCTTTACATCCGGGGAAATAAAGGGCATGGCATTGCTGGTGCTGGGTAAAAGCAAGGCATTCGTGTATTTACCCGGGTTCAAGAAGGTCAGGAGGGTCGCTGCGCACGCCATGACCCAGTCATTTGCCGGCTCGGATTTCACCAATGAGGACTCGACACCCAGGGCGTGGTCGGAGATGTGTATCCCCAGCCTGCTCAAGGAGGACAAGGACCACTGGTACATCAATTGCAAACTCAAGCCGGACGCCGGTCTGCATTATTCCAGGCTGGTGATGATGGTTGGCAAAAAGACCTTTTTTGAGGACGGCGTGGACTATTACGGACCGGATGGCAAGTTGATCAAAAAGATGCGCAGCAGCCATCCCAAGGACTTTCACGGCGTAAAAATCAACAGCGTGGTGGTCATGACGGACGTGCGCACGGGCCATTCCACCAGGCTCGATATCCATGATTTCAAGGTCAACCAGGGACTTCCCGATTCGATGTTCACGGTACGTCAATTGAAATGGGGCATGTGAGGCCCGTTTTTTCCTGGGGTAAATTGATCTAACGCAATAAGATGGGGTGTTTGGATGTTTCGAACAGTTTTTTTTGCCATCCTGATGCTGTTTTTGCTGGTGCCTGAAGGTGTGAAGGCCAAAAACTGGACGGACATGCTGGATTTTTCCGGTTACGTGCAAAGCGACATCCGTTTTTCCATCGAGGACTACCGCGGCCCCAGGAACGGCGACGGCTACAAGTTCGAAACGAACCGCAACGACGTGGATTTCAGGCTGCGATTTACGCCCAACCGCAAGGTCGAGGCCATTGTGGACGCCAGGATCCGGTTTTACGGGATCAACCGGGCCAACCGGATCGCGGAATTGTACGGCTGGAACAAGGTGGACCGTTTCGACTTCCAGTTGAACGAGGCGTACCTGGCCGTGCACGGGTGGCCATCGGAGATCATGGACTTCAAACTGGGCCGCTTGATCGAGCAATGGGGCACGGCGGACCTGTTCAATCCCACGGACAACCTGAACGCCAGGGACTTCTCGGACCCGCTGGATTACACGGCCAAGGTCCCAAACCAGATGCTGGAAATCGACCTTTATCCCACGGACTGGTTCAGCCTGAGCCTGGTATGGGTGCCCGTGTTCAAGCCATCCCTGCTGCCGCCGTCCACGGACTACGCATTTGCCGTGGAGACCAGCAGGGACGGGTGTTTCGTGTCAGCGCCTGCGCCGCCCCTGCAACGTTACCAGGTCAAGGCGCTGGAAAACATGTTCGACCAGTACTCGCCCTGCGAACTGCACTTCAACACACCGCAGATAAACGTGATGAAACCCGGGCTGGACATCAGTAATTCCCAGGCCGGGGCCCGCGCCCACTTCGACGTGGGTTTGGGGGACGTGGGTGACCTGGGATTTTCGCTGAGTTACTACTACGGCAGGTTCACCTTCCCCGTGGCCTACACCGCGGTTGCCAAGCTGATGGACGACCCGAAAAAGGCCGGTGTCATGGACGTGGATTACCTGGTGAATGTCATCTATCCGCGCATGCAAGTGGCCGGATTTGACTTCAGTTTTTCCGCTGCCAGCCAGTACGTGCCCGGGATCTTTGGCGAGCTCGCGGTCATATTCCCCGAAAAGGTCATATTCGGCCTGGGCGTGCTGCGTAACGGCAATGTCGTAAATTCCCTGAGCATGTCCAACGTGAACGTGGATTCCAGGCCCTTTGTAAAGGCCACGTTCGGCATGGATTACACGTTTACATCGTGGTTGTACATGAACGTCCAGTACGTAAGGGGATTTTTCGACGAATTCAACGATGCGTACGGCATACACAACTACGTGGTCCCGGATATCGACTTTACGTTCCTGGACAGCGCCTTCAAACTGAGGCTGTCCGCGGCATGGAACGTGGACGACCTGTCCGCCGCGGTCTTTCCGTCGATTATCTGGGTGCCTGCCCCTTCCGTACAGATGACCCTGGGCGCATGGTGGAACCTGGGCGATACCAAGCCCCTGGACCCTGAATCGTACGCAGGCCGCAGCAAATTCGGTCAGAAGGCGGCAGGCCGCAGCGTGGTGTACCTGAAAGGCAAGTTGAACTGGTAGGAGGTCTTGGATGTTGGAACATAAGGGATTTTTGTTGGTTGTTATCATTGGATTGCTTGCTGGATGCGGTGACTGGAAGGCGGACGGGCCCCAGTACCTGCGCGACACCTACGGCAGCGGCACGTCATGCCTGAAGGACAGTGCAAACAACGGCAAGGGTGACGTCCGGGTGACCACCACACCTGCCCAGTCCATTGCAGGCCGCTGGGCCGTCGAGGTCAACCAGCACGGCACGATCGCTCCAACGGGCGAGACATGGCAACTCTATTTGACAGGCCTCTACCTGGCCAATATTCCGCCCGATGGCTCAGGTGTCTATTTCACGTTCTGCGACCAGTTGATGCATGTGACCACCCCTCCATTCGGCCCGGACAAGAAACAAAACCCCATGCGGCCCCAGTCCCATATCGGCCAGGGGCTCAAGGACGCCATGGTCAGCACGTGGGTGCCCTTTTCAAAGCCGTCGTTAAACAGCCTGCCGGCAATCAACGTGTTGTGGCTGTGGGGGCTGCGCAATATGAAGGACCCGTGGCACGACCCCTTGCCTGACAAGGGCGACAGCAGGATATGGGACCAGGACGGGGACGGCCATCCCGGTGTTACGATCGTGGTGACAAAACCGCTAACCGGGGACCGTTACATGATCCGGCGTGGCATCTGGAAACTGGCCAAGGGCACACCTGACAAGGACTTCCTGTGGATTACGGGTACTCTGAAATTCCAGATCGACCAGAAGGCCATTGGTGCCAGCGACCAGTTGCTCATGACCGTGGCGCCGGTGACACCCAAAAATGACAACACGTACCTGATGCGGCGCGTGCCTGGCAATTTCACGTGCCAGGACCTGCTGACGCACAAGGACAGCGTGTTCGCCAACCCGCCGGGAAAATGACCCCATGAGTCCCCTTGATGCAAAGGACCGCTCCCTGTGGGGCCGCATGCAGCGCTGGGTTGTCAGGTATCGATGGTACGTGCTCGCAATCGGACTGGCAATCACTGCGTTTTCAGCCGCCGTGTCCCCCACCATCCACAGCAATGCCGACCCAACGGCCTATATCCCGCGTAACCGCAAGTCCGTAAGGTTTTGGCTGAAATTCAATAAACGATTCGGTGTACTGGGCACCCTGATGGTGGGACTGGAGGAGCCAAAACAGCCGTTTACGATCCAGGGGCTGCGCCGCGTTGCGGCCATAACCGGGGAATTGCAGCGCCACAAGGCCGACGGCATACTGTCCGTACGTAGCATTACGAACGTGCAACACATGGAAAAGGACGAAACCGGCACGTTGCAGGCCGGTTTGTTACTGCCGAAACTGCCTGCCAACGCGGCACAACGAAAGAAGGCCATGAAACGGGTGCTGGGGGACATGCAGGTGCCCGGTGCACTGGTCAGCAGGGACCTGCGCGCATACCTGATACTTATCCAGCCGGATCCCCGCAAGGACCAGCGTAGCATTGCCAGGCTTGTGCAAAAGACCTGCGACGCCCGCCACGGGAACCTCCGTGTTTTTTATTTCGGGGCACCGTTTATCGCAAACGAGGTAACCAGGAACGTGTATCGCAAACTGGTGTGGATTGCTCCGTTGTTCATCCTGTTGCTGGTCGGCGTCATCGTTGTCAGCATCAGGCACGGCTGGACGATCGTGGTGGTGTTGTTTGCGGCCGGTGTGACCCTGGTCTGGTGGCTGGCATTCATGCACGTCGCAGGCTATCCGTTGACCATGACCAATGTCAACGCAATACTGTTGCTGCTGGTCATCGGTGTCCTCGTGTTTGCAAGGGGTATGCAGGCCCGTGTTTCCGGAACCCCGCATTCGTTCGTGTCCTGGGCCTTGATCATCGTTGGCAGCGTGGCCTTTGCAGGCGTTGCCGTGTTCGACCGCAGGACCACGGTTGTGCTGCCTTACCTGGCCCTGTTTGGCGAGGCCATGGCCCTTGGCCTGCTCGCCATGGCCGGCACCTGCTTGCTCGTGTTCCTGCCGCTCAGCACGTTCATCAAGCCCGCCTCACAGCCTGTTGCCGACCCAAAGGTATGGCCAATCCGGCGCAGCACCGCGATATGGCTGTTGGTGCTCATAGGCCTGTTCGGCCTGGTCGGATCCATTCGCATACCCTTTGCCGTAGGTCTGGACGACCTGTTTTTTAGCCACGGCGAGGTGGGCAGGATGCTGTCGTTTTTTGACCGCAGGTTCGGTGGTCACGACTTCATCCAGGTGTCGGTCCGGGGTGACCTGCGTGACCCTGACACAGCGGCCCGGTTGATGCGTGCAACCGACCTGATCGAAGGTACGAACGCCTTTGCTGACGTACGCTCGATTACCCAGGTGCTCGGTGCCCTGACCCAGGGCATGGGCACGTACTATCGCATCCCGAACACCCGCAAGTCCCTGGCAAATATATGGTTTTTCCTGGAGGGCAACCGGGACGTACAGCCCCTCGTGCGGGACGACCGCAAGGAGGCCATGCTGGCGCTGCGCATACCTGCAAACAGCAACCCGCCGCGCCTGGCAAAACTGGTTGAAAAGGCCTTGCGCAACAGTGCACTGCAGGGCAAGCAGGCCGCTGTAATGCGCCTGTCAGCGTTGCTGGGGCATTTTCACGTGGACATCCCCCGGACCCGCGTCCAACAGGTGGTTGATTGGGCTGCGGCCCGTGGGGGCTCCGATGAAGGCGTACTGAAGGCGGTACATGCATGGATGCAGTCGCCGGATGCACCGTTTACGCCCAAACCGACGGAGTGGCAGCAAATGGCGCCGCTCCTGAAACAGCACCCGATAGACGTCAAGGCCCTTGCCACGGCAATCGCGACGCTTGATTCATTCAAGGTCATGGGTCTGCCTGCGCGGGTTGCAGGCCGCATGGCCCGGGCCATCGTGACCCAGGTGTCGGACATTGCCATCGGATTGAGGATAAAAACGGCCATGCAACGCCTGTTCAAGGGAAAATCGCATGTATCAGGCATCCTGAAGATGCGTTGCAAGGGCGTATTCGCGGACCTGCTGATGCCCCATACGGGACCGGGCAAATTCCAGTACCATGTCAGCGGTTTCCCGCTGGTGCGCAGCGCCATTGCATCTGACCTGAGGGCAGGCGTATGGCGCACGGCGGGGATACTCGTGGCCCTGTTCCTGGTTTTTGCCCTGTTTTTGGCGCCAATACCCTGGGCCGGGTTTTCCAGTGTGCTCGACGGCCTGCTTGCGGTCATGCTGACCGGTGCCCTGGGCTGGGTTACGGGGATCGGTGTGGACTCGGGTTCGGCAACACTGTACCTGGTCCCGTTTGTCAGTGCGATTTTCCTGTCACCGGGGTTTTACCGCAATTCACCGTTCGAGGGACGCAGGTATGCGGCCGGCTTTGCCCTGGGCCTGGCAGCCGCCGGGTTGTCCATTGCCCTGGCCGGCGTGTTGCCTGTCGTACGCGTCGGGTTCGTGATGGGCGTGGGCCTGGCCTGCGCCGTCCTGGTCACCGGGCTGTCGCGCGTGCTGTGGAGCAAACATTGAAACAGTTACGTTGCACCGTAACCGAATGCCAAATCACCATCGATTCCCAAACTACATGCCTGATTTCGGCAGTGAAACTTCGCCTTACGGCTCGTTTTAGGGAGTACGCCGCAAGCGATCCATCTGTCGTGCGTGTGCTTCGCAATGCTTTTGACAGGTAATTTGGATGTTCTGTAACCCCTTGATAAACAAGATGTTCTAAAAATGACCTGTATGGAAAAATCTTTAGGAATCATTTGTACTTGACAAAAAGTCAAAATTTCATTAAAACCTTTCAACTACCTTACGCAGGCTTTATGTAGGCTTTCTTTGATGGAGGATTTATGAAATTAAAGCACACGGCGTATCTTTTGATTGGAATATCGTTGATATTCGGTTCAAATCTGGTACAGGCAAAACAGGCGCCCAAGGTGAACATGGACTTTTTCAGGCCGTCAGTGCATCCCGGTGACATACTGGGCGTGCAGACAGGCTGGCTGCCGGGTCACCTCAAGTTCACTGCAGGCGCATTCTTCAAGTATGCCTACAAGCCCCTGGCCATTGTGGACGCCAGTAATGGCAAGATGATCTACCAGTCAGTGACGCACCAGGCAGGCATGGACATCTATGGCAGTGTGTCCCTGTGGGGTTGGGTCACGGTTGGCTTGGACATCCCGGTGTACTTTACGTCCAAGGGCGATTCACCCGGGTCATCCAGCCTGTACAAAATCAACGGCGGGTCCCTGGGCGACCTGAGGCTCGGCTTGAAGGTAAAATTGTTCAGCCAGGGTGCACAGGGCTTTTCCCTTGCATTGGCCGAGGACCTGACCATGCCCACGGCCACTGCCCACAACTTTACGGGCGATGACAATGTCACGTCCACCACGTTTCTGGCCATGGACTATAACCATAAGGGTTATATCTTTGCATTCGACATCGGGTACCGGGCCAGGAAAAACGTGAATGTGGCAGGATTTACCGTGGGTGACGAATTGTTGTTCTCTCTGGGTACACGCCTGCCTGTGTGGTGCAAAAAACTGGACCTGATTGGCACGGCCGAATTGCGTACCCAGGCTGCACACGCATTCTCCAGCAAGTACAACACATCACTGGATTTGCTGGGTGGTGTTGACATCCACCTGCCCATGAGCCTGGGCTTGATGGTGGCTGCAGGGGGCGGTACCACGCGGGGGTTTGGCAGTCCCAAGGCGCGTGTGGTTGTGGGGCTTGCGTACAGGCCTGACCGCACCGTGTGCGATTCCGACGGCGACGGTGTACCGGACGACAAGGACCGTTGTCCCAAGGTGGCCGGGCCGGCCGAGTTAAAAGGCTGCCCTGACACGGACAAGGACGGGGTTGCGGACAAAGATGACCAGTGCCCCAAGACACCGGGACTAATCGAATTCAAGGGTTGTCCTGATACGGACAAGGACGGCATAGAAGACCGCAAGGACAAATGCCCCAAGGTCCCGGGCCTCAGGCAGTTTGACGGCTGTCCTGACACGGACAACGACGGGATCCAGGATTCCGAGGACCACTGTCCGAAGGTCGCAGGCCCCAGGAAATACCAGGGATGCCCTGACAGCGACGGCGACGGCATCATTGACCTCGAGGACAAATGCCCCAAGGTCCGTGGTGAGCGCAAATACAACGGTTGTCCGCCTCCGCTGGTCAAGATCACGAAGAAGAAAATCGTGATCATGCAAAAGGTGCATTTCAAGACTGGCAGTGCAAAGATCATGATGGACTCGTACGAACTGTTGAAAGAGGTTGCCCAGGTCCTGAATCAGAATCCTCAGATAAAGAAGATACGGATTGAAGGTCATACGGACAGCAGGGGCAGCAGGCGCTTCAACATGAGGCTCAGTAAACGGCGTGCAAAGTCCGTTATGAAATTCCTGGTCAAGGCCGGGGTCGATCCCAATCGCCTGGAGTATGCAGGTTATGGCCCGACCAGGCCCATTGCCTCAAACAAGACGCGTGCAGGCCGCGCAAAGAACCGCCGGGTTGAATTCACGATCATCGAACAGACGCCTATCATCATCAAAAAAACGATCAAGCAAAATCCATAATAAAAACTTGCTCTGATTGTCCCTGGTCAAGAAAAATCCGATCACTATTGACAAATCCAGATGATTTTATATATCATTGTTTGCAATAGGTGATTGGTGAACTAACGTGACACAGGAGGCTGTTATGGCTGAAGAAAAAAAAGATAAGAAAGATGCACCAAAGGTGGAGAAACTGGAAAAACGTGCCGCACCCAGCGGCAAGAAAAATCCCAGCCCTTCGCCGTATCCACCGGGCACCAAATACGGTTTGATCAAGAGGTCCAACCTTGGATAAAAACCTGAAAAAGACAGGCAAGGTCCGGCAGGATAAAGAAAAGTCAGGTGTGGCAGGTGCAGAACGACTGGAAAAACGGCGTACACCGGGTGTGCCGGGAAAAAAGCCACCTGTACCTCCGCCGTACCCACCCGGGGCTGATTACGGGCTGATCAAGCGGTCAAACCTGCTGCAGGCGGATGTGACCGCATCGGGAAAAAAGGACATGACTGTCCATGGGTTGGAACAACTGGAAAAACGTGCTGCTGCCAGCGGAAAAAGCCACCTGTACCGACACCTTATGCGTCCGGGACTCTTTACGGTTTACTCAAACGTTCCAATCTGTTGAACTGACATTCATAGATACAAAATGAATGCATTTAAGGGATTGCACATCGGCGCAGGGGATAATTATCTGCCCGGCTGGGTGAATATCGACCTGGACGCCACGTTTTTACCCGATGTACAGGCCGAGGCCCTGGCTCTACCGTTCAAGGCGGGGGTGTTTGACAACGTGTGCATGAGTCATGTCATAGAACATCTGCCATACAGGACGCTGCCAGCCGTATTGTCCGGGGTCTATAGGGTAATGCGGCCTGGTGGGGTGTTTATACTGGAAACACCGGATATCGAGGGCAGTTTTGAAGCATTCCTGCAAGGCGATGTACACGAACGCAAACGCATGTTGTCCTTTATATTCGGGCTCGATATGCCCGGAATGAAACACGAAATGTTGCTGCCAGGGGCGTTGTTACAAATGGAAACGGAAACAGCGGGTTTTGAGGTCATTGAAAACGGCGAGGGTCAAAGCCACCTGTCCTCGCCGGGGCTGCGGATCGTGGCCAGGAAGAAGGTGACGGAAACGGCAGATTTCTGGTCCGGGTTCTGGCCCAAAATGGTAAACATGGGGGTGCTGGACTCGGCAAACCAATTGGAGGTGCTCCAGTTGCGTGAATCCGTGGCGGCGTGCCTGGCGCAAGGACAACCGGACATGGGGTGCATGTTCGGGCTGGTGGCTTTGCATCCTGTGGTGGCAAAGGGTTTCGCAGAGTCGTGGGGTGACGGGCGGCCATGGGGTGCAAAAAAACGGGAAATACAGGAGATTGCGGACGGACTGTGGAAAAAAGACTGGCTGGGGTACATGCTGGGACGGTATGAACGCAGGCTGGCCGAGGTGGACAAGGCCATGGATTATGAGGCTTTTGTCAAGGAAACATGCCTGTGGGCCAAAGGCGAACTCAAGGACGATTCGGAGCATGTGGATGTACGTTTATTCAGTCGTTACAGGCATGAGCGGTTCCTGAGGCAACTGCTTGTGCAGGGCAACAAGGCGTTGCTGGACCATGACATTGTCGGGGCAATGGACATGTTTACGCGGGCTTCAAGGGCAGGGTTATGGCTGTACGGGGATTTGAATATGGCATGCACACAAGGCTTACGGGGCAGAATGGCACAATCCATTGCAAAATATAAGGAAATTTTTGACAGATTGGATGGCAGCGAATACGAATTGCTGCGCCACGAAATAAACAGGCGTATAAATTTGTTGAAACAGGGGAGGCCTGACAACAGGCCTTTCAATTATGGAGACTTTGTATGGAGAACAGGGCATGTGTGCATTTCCGGGACCGCCTGATTATGTGATCTGGGAGGTCACACTGCGATGTAACCTGCGTTGCAGGCATTGCGCCGCTGCAGCAGGCAGGCCCAGGCCGGATGAATTGGACCGGCAGGAGGCCCTGGACGTGGTGGAGCAGCTGGGAGAATTGGGTGTGCCTGCTGTTGCGTTGATGGGGGGCGAGGTCTTATTGCGCAGGGATTGGGTCAGAATTGCAGCAGGCCTGGCGGAACGAGAGATCGCGGTTGGACTGATCACGAACGGCACGTTGTTTGATAAGGAAGTGGCCAGGCAGGTTGCGGACCTGGGTATCGTGCAGGTAGGTGTCAGCCTGGACGGTCCAAGGCAGGTGCACGACCGGATTCGAGGGGTTGCGGGGTCGTTTGATCGGGTACTGCGCACAATCGAACTGATCGCAGGCATGGACCTCGCATACAAGACCGTAATCACATCGGTGAATACGATGAATATAGAATACCTGGAAGAGACACTCGATATCCTGTTGGATAAGGCGCCTGGCTTTACGTGGATGCTCAATATGTCGTCCAGCCACGAATTCACCAGGCTGTCCAGCGCCATGATGCTGGATAAGACCGGATTTCTGAGATTGGCCCGTTTTATAGGTGAAAACAGGGCCAGGTATAAAGGCCGTTTGACCATCACGGCAACGCACGACCTGGGATATTTTTCGAATGTGTTCGGGGAATTACACGAAGACCCGTGGAACGGTTGCCAGGCCGGTATTTCCACGCTGGGCATACGCAGTAACGGCGATGTGACCGGGTGCAGCATCCTGCCTGACCGGTTTATTGAAGGAAACGTGAGACAGCGCACGCTGAAACAGATATGGGAGTCCCCTGAGTGTTGCGCCTATAATCGGCAGTTTCGCGTGCAGGACCTGCAGGGCAAGTGCAGGGGGTGCAAATACGGGGCCATTTGCAGGGCCGGTTGTATGGACCATGCCCTGGCATACACAGGGTCCATATATGAGTACCCGTTTTGCCTGTACCACATGGAACAGCAGGGCGAGATAGGATGATGAGAAATGGTTGCGGTGTTCTGGGGCAGTGGGAACGAAAATCCGCAAAAAATCAGGTCGGCAGGCTGGCTTGAATGGATGGATTTTGATATTGGAGCGCAGGGGCGTTGCGTCCATGGTGGCAGGGTAAAAATGCTTGTAACACATTGTGAAGAAAGGGGGGTTGGCCACGGGCCAGACGCCGGGCTAACGCATGGGCCCTCCCCCGCCGTCACGCCGAGCCTGTTCCAGGTCCAAGGGCAGACCTGTCCACCACCAAAGGTCTGTGGGGCTAAACCCCGGGTACCCTGTTCGCCACTGCAGCGGCCTGTCAATCATCCCGCAAGGGACGTCGTACCATATGCAAACAGCATACCAAACCCAGGGCAAAGAAAAAAAATCTTGATATTCAAAGCATTACATAATGGCACTTACAGGTACATACGACTAAACAGTCCGGAAATTCGGACTCCTGGTCCGAAACAGTCCGGATTACCGGACTGTTGTGCGTGGCAACGAACATCCCAATGGGGCCTGTCATGAAAAAAGAATTGCGCGGCATAGTAAAGGAAAATGGCTGGTATCCTTACAGTGTAAACGTTGAACTGACCCTGGCATGCAACATGCGATGTGAACACTGCGGCTCCAGTGCTGGCAGGCCCAGGCCAAACGAATTGAGTGTACAGGAATTCGATAATCTGTTTGCGGACCTTCGCCGCCTGGGCGGGTACGAGGTCTGCTTGCTGGGCGGTGAACCCTTTGTCCGGTCCGATTGGTTTGATGTTGCAAGGGCTGCGGACCGTCAGGGACTGCGATTGGTGTTTATCACCAACGGCTACGTGGTAGATGGGCACTTGCTGGCCCGACTAAAACGGCTTCGTAACCTGGATCGCATTGGTGTGAGCATCGATGGTGCAACACCCGGCACACATGATGCAATAAGGCGCAGACCAGGCTCTTTCGAAAAGGCATGGCAGGCTGCAAAGATGTTTCGGGATGAGGGCATCGAAACCGGAGTAATCACCACGGTTACAAAACACAACCTGGCCGAATTGCCAAAAATGGCCGAAATATTGTTGGACCAGGACATGAGTTGGCAGATCCAGATGGCAACCCCTGAAGGGGCACGTTTTGACCGCAGTTTCATGCTGTCACCCAGGGAATTTTACTGGGTAGGCGCGTTTATCAGCAAACTCCGCAATACGCTCCCTGTCGAACGCCTGCCTGTTGCGGGCAGTCACGACATAGGCTATAACAGCAGCGTGCTATCCCGTTACTCGGAACTACCTGGCTGGGATGGTTGCGCAGCCGGTTTGTACACACTGGGAATCCTGTCTGACGGCAGGGTAAAGGGGTGCCTGAGCATGCATGATGCATTTATAGAAGACAGCATACGAAACCGTAGCCTGATTGAGATATGGAACGACCCGCAGTTATTTGCACGCAATCGTCATTTCGACCCGCAACAATTAACAGGTGCCTGCAAGTCCTGCCCCTTTGGTGCCACGTGCAGGGCCGGCTGTGCAAATGTGGGTTTTACTGTAACCGGCGATACGTTCAACAATCCCTATTGTTTCTATCGCCTTGAAAAGGAGGGAAAAGTAAATGATATCAAGGTTGATCTCCCAAAAGGACTCGACATTCAAACTGGTTGAACAGCACATTCGTACGGATTTGGGCCGTGACCCTGCGTTATTGGGCCTGTATAAGCCTGAAACGTACGTAATAGGACGCTTTGACCAGGATAAACTGACCGGATTCGGTATATTCGAGGACTACAGGGACCCAAAATTTCATATAGGAAATATGCAGGACTCAGCCTTTGCCGAACGTGCCCGCGTTTTGGATAACTACATGCTCTACAATGTATCCCTGATTCACGAATTCGCACATCAGGAGGACCCTTCCGAAACCGCAAAGGGCGTGATTACAGCCATGCACGATATCCTGGGCATAAAAAACGGACGTTTGTGCCTGTTCATCACCCTTATGGAACGGGACAACAGGCAGGCCATACCGTTCTTTGAATCCTTGGGTTTTCAGCGCGCCGGCAAAGGTGCGTTTTACATGGAGATACCAATCAAAAAAAACGAACAGCCCCGTTCCGGACGGTGGCAATTCATTCGACTGGACGGTATCGACCCCGCAAAACTGGCAGAGAGTTACGTAAAGGTCTTTGGCGGCAAGGACATGGACTGGTACGAGGCCCTGCGCATGATCCTGGCAACCCGTGGCTTTGACAACCACCTGTCATTCGCCGCATTGGAGCCTGGCAGTAAGGATGTGGTGGGTTTTTGCCTGCTGCAACGCACAGGCCCGGCCGAGGTATATATTATGGCCATGGGTGTAACCAAGCCCGTCCGTGGCCGGGGATTAACCGACGACGGATACGCCTACCTGAACAACACGCTACACGAGGCTGGAATATCCAGTGCCCTGTTCGTAACTTCGTCCGAACGCCTATCCGAACACTTTGCCCAACGACAAAACGCCCGCATGAAGGACCGGATGTTGTGGTACAGCCTGTGTAAATAGGAATGCCTACGCCAAAATTACCGGACTAAAACCGGGCTACCTGGATGCTGGCATGCTTTGGCATTTTTGTATATCGGACATGGATTTAGCCTTCCATGCACACACGGAAAACGGCAGGTCCAGGGCATTGCAACGGTCCATGCATGCGCTTTTTAAAACCTGGCGCACGGCCTTGGATGCGTGGGATGCATCCGCATAATGCGCACAAATCAGTTTACAATTGGGCCTTCTTTTTGTCATGTCCACCTTTACGGTCTTTTTTACCGGTGGCGCGGGCGGTTGCTGGGGCCCGGGGGCCGGTTTAGCCGCTTCTACCGCCCTGGGCTCAGAGGCCGCCGGTGCTGGGGATGCCACTGGAGCAGGCTGCGCAGGTCGCACTATGCCCGAAGGCACATTCATGGACAATACCTGCGTTTGTCCTGCCTTGACCTGTAACATGGCCTGCCACTGCCATGCTCCGGCACTCATTTCAACCTTATGAGGACCTGGGTCGAGATTACTAATCGTGACCGGGGTCACACCGGAGTAAATCCCGTCGATCTTGACCTTGGCATGCGCAGGCGGGGTAAGAAGCGTTAAATTGCCGCCGCGCCTGTGCAATTTGGCCCTGACTTTCAACACGATTTTCGGTTTCAAACGCAACCACCCCTGTATCGCCTGGTGATCAGGTGCCGTGATCCGAATCCTGACAAACGGGCTGCCCTTTGAACGGGTGAACATCGCAGTACCCTTGCCCACCTTCCTGCCATCAATGAATATCTTGGCCCATGCAGGCTCGGCTGTCACGAACAAATACGCCGGTGCACGCAGCCGTCCTGCCCTTCGCCTGTCCAACGAACTCACCGATTTCAGGATACAATTCTGTATTGCCTGCTCCCCGGGCTGCAACGTATCAGTCCAGCCCACAATCGGAACAAGCGCAACCACCAGAAAACCAAGGATTACTTGTTTGACGATACGCATCTTACCAGGTGTCCCTCATCAGGATTGTCAAAACCATCGCCCCCGAACTGGGCATCCACAAAACCGTACAATTCGGCTCCCGTGTCCTTGTTCTTATAGGAACTGGAGACCCAAAATATACCGCATTTGCCCTCGAATACGGGACTCAAGCGGCATCCGTTGTCCAAAGGACATTCATTCAGCAAGGCCCTGAATTCTGATTTCGAAGGTAAACGCCATTTTTTGCCATCCAGGTTTAATCCCTTGCAATAATCATCGGCTTCCTGCCACTTCATGTCGGATTTGACCTTCAGCGTCCACAACAGCCCCTTCTTGCCATCCACCACAGTATTGCCATTTGCCGAAAATCGCGTGGACCACGTTTCCGGGATATTGCATACCGTGTCCCCGCCCAGGATCCCCGAATCCTTTCCCTGGCAGCCGGTAACAGCCCATACGGATAAGCCCAGGAACAACAAAAATCCCAATTCTCTGGTCATCTTATGCATCATATCCTTACCTGCCCTGCTAATTATGCGTGCTGCCAAGGTTGGTGTCAAGTAAATTCGGGTCACGGACAGACACATTGACAGGTCGGCCCGAATATAACAATACAACCCAACGAGTAACAACCTGATGCACACGGATGCATGGTGCAATATGGTGTGCCCGCTATACATTGCCCGCCGGAGCACTTGTCGTTAACCGTACATTCATCCCCGTCATCGCACGGTGTCCCGTTATTCATTGTGTATTCGCACTGACCCGTACTGGGGTTGCAATGGCCGTTGATTTTGCAAGGCGGATTATTGGGACACTGGACCTGGCTGCCACCCTTGCACTCCCCCTGGTAGCAGGTGCCGCCCGTGGAACACAGGTTGCCGTCATCGCAGGATACGCCATCATTAAAGGTGTATTCACATTGCCCCGTATTCGGGTTGCATTTTCCGTTGGTTTTGCATGGTGGATTATCATGGCACTGGACCGTCTGTCCTCCCACGCATTTACCGCCCATGCAGTGGTCGCCGGTGGTACACTTGTTTCCGTCGTCACAACTCCAGTTGTCGTTATAGGTGTATTTGCACTGACCGGTACTGGAGTCACAGTAACCAAAGGTCTTGCACGGAGGGTCATCAGGGCATTGTTTATGAGCCCCGGATTTACAATAACCGCCTGAACACTTGTCGTTGATGGTGCAAGGATTACCGTCCTCGCAGGGGGCACCGTCGTTTAATTTGTACGTACACTGTCCTGTCGCAGGGTCACATTTCCCATCGGTCTTGCACGGAGGGTCGTTCTGACATTGTTTCACCTGTCCTCCCACGCATTTACCGCCTGAACACTTGTCGTTGGATGTACACCTGTTGCCATCGTCGCATATCAAGCCATCGTTGTACGTGTACTCGCATTGCCCGGTTTGCGGATTACATTTCCCACTGGTTTTACATGGAGGCGCATCCTTACACGCCTTGGGCGTCCCGGGCTGGCACTGCCCGGACTCGCAATAGTCGTTGACCGTGCAAGGATTACCGTCCTCGCACTTTGCGTGATTATTGACATGCGTGCATTTACCTGTGTTCGGGTCGCAAATATCATCGGTGCACGGGTTATTGTCATCGCAGTTTTTTTGCATACCCGCAACGCATTTTCCGGATTCGCAATGGTCCCCTTCCGTGCACTTGTTTCCGTCGTCACATGGCGCACCGGAAAGCGGTGCATACACGCATTTTCCCTGGGACGGGTCACATTTATCCTCCGTACAAGGATTGCCGTCAAAACACGTGTTTTCATCCGTGTTTCCGTCGCAATTATTGTCGAAACCATCGCATTTCTCGGGTTTCGGCGTTGGGGCATCGCACCCGATCACCTGGCCGTCCACGCATTTTGCAGTCCCCGAACACGTCCCGTAATCGTTCGAATTCTTGCATGGGACCTTGTCCAAACCCTCGTCCGTCAAGCCGTTACAGTTGTCATCGATCTTGTTGCATTCCTCGGGCTTTGGTGTTTTTGCATCACAGTCTGACAGTCCGGTGGCCAGGCATTTGCGTTCACCCATGCATTTCCCGGCCTTGTTTTGTATGTAGCATTTCGTGGACAATTCCCGGAGTATAGCCGATTTACTGCACTTGCATTTACCCGATTTTGGCACACATTGTTTGCTGACCCCACCGGGCACGGAAACCTTTTTGCATACATAGCCATCCGGGCAATCGCTGTCGGCACAATCACCACCACAGAAACTACCGTTACCACCTGTATCTATGCAAGCCGCATTACCCGCTGACATTGGCGGATTACAATCCGACGGGGTATTGCAAGGGTCGCACAACGTGGAAAACCGGGGCAGACACACAAAAACCGTGTCACCCGCCCATGAAATATCCTTGCAGGCCCACCCCGAGGGGCATGATTCCATGCAGAATTCCGTACACACCTTGCCCTTTGCCGTATCCAGGCAGATACCGCTCTGACAATCGGTATTCGAGTCGCAGGGATAACCCAGCCGGCCTTTGGCAGGAGCCGTGTCCAGGACCTCACCTGCCGTATCCGACACCGTTGGTATATCCGCTGATATACGTCCGTCACCACGTCCTGCATCGGAATCAATAAATTGATACTGGTCCTGGCCCGTGTTGGTTTTGCCATCATGCTGGGTTATCAACACGTCAGGTATCCTGGGCGTTGCGCCATTGCCACCACAGGCGACTTCCAAAAACAACCCCATGATTAGGACATCCACCAATATACGAACAACGTTTTTCACCAGCATAACAGCCTCCTATGATGGCATATTATATAAAATTTTGATTGATTTTTGAACAGTTTTTTCGTGTCCCGAATTACCTGTCAAATTTGAGGACAGAGTACGCCGGAAGCGGTTCAGATACGCGGAGTTAGGCCTGTTTGAGCGGTACGTCGAGTATACATGGGTGCAACCGACACAGCAGATGGGCCGCTTGCGGCGTACGACTACCGAATTTAGTCAGGTAATTCGGGAGTCTTATCCATTATTGCGCAATCCATGTGGTGGTGATAGAATCGCTCGGGCTGTTTATGGTGATGGTATGAACTATTATGCCTTGATGGATTCTGCATTCCTGGACGAGGTAATGGACCACTTCGTCAACCTGCTGCGGCTGGACACATCCAATCCGCCGGGCAATGAAAAACTGGTGGCTGATTACCTGGCCCGGGTGTTTGACCAGGAAAACATCCCTTACGAGGTGGTAGAATCCGCGCCGGGCAGGGCAAATATCGTGGCGCGGCTGTCAATCGGCCGGCCTGAGCATGGCCTGTTGCTGTCGGCACACAGTGACGTGGTCCCGGCAGACCCTGCAAGTTTCCGGTATCCCCCGTTTTCAGCGACCATGGCCGACGGCTTCATCTGGGCCAGGGGCACCATCGACATGAAGTACATGATGGCATACAACCTTGCGGTCATGCTGACTGTCAAACGTCACGAAATACCACTAAAACGGGACCTCGTGTTTGCCGCTGTGGCGGGTGAGGAAACGGGATGCCAATACGGCAGCCTGTTTCTGGCAGAAAAACACCCGGAACTGGTCAGGTCCGAATACTGCCTGACGGAAATGGGTGGCCTGGCCTTTGAAATCGGCAAAAAACGGTTCTATCCAATCCAGGTGGCTCAAAAAGGCTTTGTCTGGCTGCGGGTTACGACCAGGGGGAAACAGGGCCACGGCAGTGTGCTGCGTGAGCATTACGCAACCCGGGACCTGGTTGCGGCACTCGCCAGGTTGAAGACGGGAAAACTCGGATTCAGGTTGACTGACGCGACGATAGGCATGCTACAGGGGATAGGCCGGGCACTACCCATGTTTCTGGGGGGGGTGTTGCAAGGCTTGCGTAACGAAAGGCTCGCAGGATTAATGAACAGGTACCTGCTGAAGGACCCTGAACTGTCTGCGTATTTCACCGCTGCGTTAAACGACACGGTTACAATCACGGCACTTTCAGGCGGAAACCAGGCAAACGTGGTGCCGGAAACGGCATTCGCCTTGCTGGACGTGCGGTTTTTGCCTGGCCGTAGTACCCAGGACATTATTGCACAAATCGGCTCCCTGCTGGGACCCGGTGTGGAAATCGAGGTCCTGCACAAGGCCGAGCCGTACGAGGCGCCAATGGAATCCGAATTGACCGCGGCCATAACCAGGGCGGTGAAACGCATGGACCCGACGGCCAGTACGGTCCCCTACCTGTTATCCGGGTACACGGATGCCATAGCGTTTCAGAAACTGGGTATCAAAACATATGGATTTGGTCCCTTGCCACTGCCAAAGGGGTTACAGGCGTCCAGCCTGGTACACGGAATAGATGAACGCATCCCTGTGGAGGGATTCCGCTTCGGTGTATCGATTTTCGTGCCCATGGTACTGGATTTTCTGGTCAGCGAACCTCAACCAACAGGCACTTGAGGTACTCACCCCTGGGATATGCCGGGACGATCGGGTGGTCCCCGCCAGCGTGTGTTACCTTGATGATCCTGACGTGGCGTTTTGCCCGGTGTGCGGCCTCTTTCAACGTGGCGATGAACGTGTCCCGCTTCATTATGGACGAGCATGAACACGTCAACAGCAAACCGCCCCTCTCCACCCTGCGCAACGCCGATGCGTTCCAGTATTCGTACTTTGCCCGAGCCACGGCAAAACTGTCCATACGCCTGGCCAGTTTTGGCGGGTCCAGGACCACTATATCGTAGCGTTTATCCATGTTGTCCATGATATGCTGGGCGTCCCCGCCAATGGTCTTTATGTTGTCAAAACCGTTGGCCTCTGCATTTTTCGCCAAAAGGTCCAGCGCAGGTTCACTGGAATCAATGGCTGTCACGTCACTGGCCCCTCCAGCAGCCAGGTTCATGGAAAATCCACCCGTAAAACTGCAAACGTCCAGGCAACTCGCCCCCTGTGCAAAACTGCGCATCATCATGCGGTTGTCCCTCTGGTCGATGTAAAAGCCCGTTTTCTGGCCGGCCTTCGGGTCAACATAGTATTTCAGACCGTGTTCCAGGACCTGGGACTGTTCCACATCATCGGAATACGTGAAATCGATCTCATCGATGTGCTCCTTTTCCTTCATCGCCCTGGATACCCGAAACACGACCTTGTCCGCTATGCCCAGGTCCAGTACCATCTGTTTCAAGGTCCGGGCCCTCTCGGCAACCCACAACGCGGAATACTGGATAACAGCCACCTTGCCCAGGCAGTCGATTGTCAGCCCGCTCAGCCTGTCGCCTTCGCTGTTTACCAGGCGGAATACGTTTGTGGCCGAGTTGGGCAGGCCCAGGCGTTGGCGCAGTAAAAACGCCTCTTGCAAACGGGTTTCCAGCAGTTCGGCCTCGGTGTTGGGGACCTTTTCGTTCCACCACCTGACCATCCGAATCATGACCTCTGACATGGGATTAAAGAATCCCTGGCCGATCACCTTGCCGTCACGTGAACGAACATCAATAAATTCACCCGGTCTCAGGTTGATCGTTGAATCGATGATCGCCTTTGAAAACACCCATGGTTCGCCATGCCATAGACCTTTGGCATAGGTGGACCTGACTCTGAGTCCTTTTCGCATTTTTCGTGTCCCTCCTGGACAAAGCCAACTCATATATACTAACCTTAAATTGATGAAGTGGCAACCGGACAAAGCCAAATTACATGTGAAATTTGAGGATAAAGGTTACAGAAATGGGTTCAAATGCAAATCGTTGAGCCGATTTGAGCGCAGGCGTACCATCAAAACGACGCGGCAGACGGGCCGCTTGCAGCAACCGACTCCCGAATTTAGTCAGGTAATTTGGGACAAATACATCCACAGAATTTTCATAACCGGGAAAGTATTTCTTTTTGTGAAAAAAAGGATCATTCTGTACTGTGTAATGTTGTTTGTGGCCGCCTGTACCCCCACTTCCACGGTAATCAGGAGTCACCATGCGAACAAAACCAGGCGTGCATACTTCAGCAGGAGCACATCGAAACGATGCAAGGCACTATTGCCCGACATCAAGTGGGCCGCATCAAAGGCAGGTGTGGACCCCGCGTTGCTGGTAGGCGTGGTCAGGGTCGAAAGCAATTTCAATCCGAATGCACGCTCCGGGGCTGGTGCAATCGGCCTGACCCAGGTAATCCCCTCCACCGCAAAATCCAAGGGATGCGGGCCCCTTTACGACCCGCGCGCCAATTTGCTGTGTGGAGCCAGGGTATTGAAAGGGTTTCTGGACTACTACAATGGAAACCTGGTGCTTGCCCTGAGCGGTTACAATGCAGGTCACTACTATCCTGACCAGGCGGACAGAAATTCCACTGTACCCAGGAATTTTTCCTACGTGGAAGCGGTATTACACGCCAGGTCTCATTTTTTGTTGCATGGGTGCAACTGGTAGTCTGTCCAAAGCCAACATTGATGTCATCCCCGGATTGACGGTCAAAATTGAGGACACAGGACGCCGAACCCGATCCAGATGCAAGATTTCGAACCAGCGCCCAATGAAGGATTTTTTCACCTTGGCCTGATTTCTAATCCGGGTATATCAAAATAGCATCACCATGACGTCATACAGGAAATGGGAATATGCAGCCACGGCAAAACCTCGGGACAGGAACAGGATGCTGAATATGATGCCGGCAAAAAAACGAAACCAAAACGCATACCAGGACACGGCACTAAGGCCCATAAAATGGGCCAGGGAAAAGAGCGCGGATTCGGTCAATACAACCAGTAAGACCCATGAAAAATACCGGAATTTCCGTCCGGGTGAAAATCGCCGGAGTAGCCACAAGGTCAATTCCAGGGGAATCAAACGGAACACCAGTTCCTCGTGGTAACCGGCCCCGGCGGCCATCAGCACATCCATGGCCGGTGACATATGGATTGGCCCCGTAGTGCTCAACAGGTGGACCTGTTGCATGAGCAGGACCACGGTTTTACCCATGATGATCCCGTAAACAGTACCTTCGGCGACAACGAAACCCCAGGTTTTCAGCGACAACTTACCCCGCCGTTTCAAATAGATGCCTGCTACCACGGAGGCCAATAGTAGTCCCAGGTTTACCAGCAGAAAGCCCGTGTAACCGGTGTACCGAAACAGAAACCTGGACAAAAAATCCACACCGTTTTTTATGTTGGTGTCAAAGACGTAGGCCAGATTGTACAATAGCAGCAAGGGCGATGTAACGACAAAGGCAAATAATGGGCGTCTGGTTGTCTTTAGATAGCCGTTACTATCCGTTGCCTTCATGGAATTCATCTTTTGCCGGGTCATACGAAAACACCTTGATCTGTAGAGGCTTTTTGGGATGTTTCGTATCCAGGTCGAGCACTGTAAAATTTGGTATATGTCCTTTTGTTGCCAGCGTGGTGGAACCGCTGCCGATCACCTGCATACTCCTGTTTCCATGCGACACCACATATTCCAAGTGATGGTGGTCGTGTCCCGTAAGCACCAGGTTTACACCAAGGTCCAACAGTTGCTGCTTCAGTTGTTCCCGGTACAACATCCTGCCGGTCAATTCCACCATCAGTCCCCTTTTATGCAGGTTGTGATGAAATGCGGCAATGGCGAATTCCGGATTCAAGGCGTTTACCGCAGCCCGTGCCCGGTCAATCTGGTCCCGTGAAATCCAGCCGAACGAAAGGATCCCGGGCAGGTAATGTGTAGAGCGGAATAACAGCAACACCACACCGGGTGCAATCGTCTTGATGCCCGGATAGGTACTGCTGTTGGGGGGCACCCCCCATATCAAGTGACCGAAATACCGTTCGAACAACCTGATCCTTGTACTGTCCCTGGTATAGTAATCGTGATTTCCCGGAACCACGCTGAGCCGTTTATGGTCCCACAGGGGGGCCAACACGTCCCTGGCGAGTTCGAATTCTGATGCCAGGGCCATGTTACTGAAATCACCGGTAAGCAGTACGTGGTCCGGTTGCAAATCCATTATCTGCCGGACCGCCAGCCTGGCGAGACGTTCACCGCGGGCAGCATCCTTTCTGTTGGTTTTCAGGTTCACCAAGGCCAGGAAACGCTTTGTGAACATGTCACGTTTCCTGAACCCTTTAAATGATACAAGATGCAGGTCTGATAATAATACGAGCCTCATACACAGCAACTTACTGCAAGCCATTCATCTTTGCAAGTACCAAGATCACTCAAATTACCTGTTACCTGTCAAATTTGGCTCTTCCGGAATTAGCCTGGGTAATGGATCGAGATTTGAGTTTGATATGCGATACATATCGGCTGATAGGGTCCGACTGTGTGGGGTGGTGGGGGGAGGTTTATATACTAAAAATCATTTTTTATTTCTTGTTAAATTTTAAGTGCTTTTGGGCTTCACTGGTAGATACTACCCAGGCGGGATCCGGAAGAAACAAAATCATTCCTAAAGGTCCACGAATTCCTTGACCTTGTAGTTTCGACCTTCTTTAGTGATTATTGCAGCGGCGTGAAACGGGTCATGCTCAAATACCAGG
>WGCQ01000182.1 GCA_015493765.1 Deltaproteobacteria bacterium | reverse complement strand
GTGTGACCACGCATAATCTTGTGTACACGGCCAACGGCCACGGAATACGGATATTAAACGACCCGGTTGGGGTAAAAATTTGGAATTTTTGCAGGATTAGAGCCGGAAAACCCCATCTTACCGTTGATTCTTGGGGTAATTTGATATTCTGTCTCTAAAAATTGTCTTTATTTTCAATCATTTGCCTACATCGAAGTCGGCTCTTGGATTCGGAACAAATCAAAATCGGCAAGATCACATCTAATAAAATCAAAGGGTTAGATGGATATAAATGACCAAAATCGGACTTTTCACGAGTCCATCAACCATACTTAAAGATAGCGCTCCAGCATGCCTATGATCTTCTTTTTGTGCACGGCACCCACGATCGACGCAGCAACCCTGCCGTCTTTCCACAACAATATGGTGGGCAGGGATGTGACCCTGAAAAATGCCGCAGCCCTCATGTTGTTATCCACATTCAGTTTTGCGACCCTCAAGCGGCCCTCGTAAGTCTGGGCGATTTCCTTGATACTGGGCTCAATCGCCTTGCATGGCACGCACCATTCCGCCCAGCAATCCAGCAGTATCGGCAGGCCGTCCTTATTAAACGTTTCCTTGAAATTTGCGTCGGTTATTTCACTCAGTTCTGCCATTTTCACTATTCTCTTGTTTGGATGTTTGTTCCACGTACTTGATCCGCAGTTCGTACAACAGCGAATCGATCAATTTTTGCTCGTGCTCCTCCAGGTTGCCCGCGGTCTTTTCCCTTAACATGGATATGATGTCAATGGTCTGTGCCGCCAAGGGCAGGCTGACAGGTATCCGGGTCTCCTGTCCCCCTTCCGGTTGCAGGCCCATATGCCCCAACGCAGTTACAGCAAGGGACATAATAAAGGTGGAAAAGTTAGGGCTTTCCGCAGTTCCCGAAGCCGTCTTGTTTTTTCCTGGTGTATCCTTATCCATTGCGCGTTACCTGTTTTCCCCTGTTGAATTCAACACTGAAACGCTCGGCCTTTTTGGCCGAATCCGGCAATTTATCCATAAATTGTTTGTACTCTTCCGCTGTCAGGACCCCACGATCCACCAGACGTTTTGCAATTCTCTTATCAAACCTGGCCACATCCGCATCTTTTTTCATAACGGTCCTCCATCTGCTGGAAATTATAGCCATGCAGGAATAGTTGTCAATGCCCCAAATTACCTGACTAAATTCGGGAGTAGGGCAAGCGGCCCATCTACTGCGTCGTTCGCACCCATGTATGCTCAATGTGGCTCTACCACACCTGCGCTCAAATGGGCTAAACTCCGCGTATCTGAACCCATTTCTGCACCCTTTGTCCTCAAATTTGACAGGTGATTCGGGTTACCGGTCAAGGCCAACCAGGAAACAGGGTTTGTTCTCAGGAGCACCCTGATGTGGCACCGCAATTCGGACACTTGTAGCAGGCCCCGTTGCGTACCATGAGGGACCCACACTCAGGACACGGCGGTGCATCCGCCTGGGCAACGAATAAATCCGCCTGCACAGCAGGTTTCGGGTTGTTTTCCATTTTTGTGTCCAGCAAATCCTCGGCCACTGCATCCATTGCGTCATTCTCTGAGTCCTGCGCCGTTTCGTCCGGCAGGAATTTCATGGCCAGCCAGCGGAAGATATAGTCCACGATGCTCTTTGCATAGCCTATGGCCGGATTGGTTGAAAATCCAGCCGGTTCAAAGCGCATGTGCGTAAACTTGTCAACGAATACCTCCAGGGGTACACCGTACTGCAACCCTATGGACACAGACGTGGCAAATGCATCCATCAGGCCGCTGATCACGCTGCCCTCCTTTGCGATTACCACGAATATCTCGCCCGGCTTGCCGTCGTCGTACATGCCCACGGTGATATAGCCATCCAGGTTGGCAATGGAAAACTTGTGGGTAATGGCCTGCCTTTCATCCGGCAGCCGTTTGCGCACGGGCTTGTACACGACCTTGACCTGGGGGCTGGGTTCCTCGTTTTGTTTCCTCTTTTCCCCCTTGTCCGACAACATCAAGGGCTGGGTCCGCTTGGACCCGTCCCGGTAGATCGCAATGGCCTTCAAGCCCAGTTTCCATGCCTCCATGTAGATGTCCATGATCTCTTCAGGCGTGGTGTCGTTGGGCACGTTGACCGTCTTGGATATGGCGCCGGACAGGAATTGCTGGACCGCGGCCATCATCCTTACGTGTCCCATGGGGCTGATGCTGCGTTTCCCCTTGGCCGGCCTGAATGCGCAGTCGAACACGGCGAGGTCCTTTTCCCGCAGGTGCGGCGCCCCTTCAATCGTATCGTTCGCCTCTATGTAGGAAAGGATGTCCTTGCGTTGCAGGTCGCTGTACCCCAGGTTCCGCAGGGCAAAGGGCACGGTCCGGTTTACGATCTTCATCATGCCGCCGCCCACCAGGTTTTTGTACTTGACCAGGGCCATATCCGGCTCGATGCCCGTGGTGTCGCAATCCATAAAGAACCCGATGGTTCCGGTTGGGGCCAGCAGCGTGACCTGGGCGTTCCGGTACCCGTGTTTCTTGCCCAGTTTCAGGGCCTGGTCCCAGGCATCCGTTGCCGCATCGTACAGGCCTTCAGGCAGTTTTTCCGGTTCTATGTAGGCCAGTTGCGACCTGTGCATATCGATCACATTCAGCATGGCGTCCCGGTTGGGTACATACTCAGCAAACGGGCCTTTTTGTTCCGCAATCCGGGCACTGTACGCATAGGCGTCGCCGGTCATCAGGGCCGTAACCGCAGCGGCCAGGGACCTGCCGGCATCACTGTCATAAGGCAGCCCGTAGTACATCAACAGGGCACCCAGGTTGGCGTAACCCAGGCCAAGAGGCCTGTAAGTCTTTGAATTCCTGGTTATTTCTGCGGTCGGATAGTGGCTGTTGTCCACAATGATTTCCTGGGCCAGGATCAAGGCTTTTACGGCATGGCGGAAGGCCTCGACATTGAAAGCACCGGTCTCCAGGTCCACGAACCTCAGCAGGTTCAAACTGGCCAGGTTGCATGCCGAATTGTCCAGAAACATGAATTCCGAGCAGGGATTGCTGGCGTTTATCCGGCCGGACACGGGACAGGTGTGCCACTTGTTGATGGTTGTATCGAATTGCAGCCCCGGGTCACCGCACACGTGGGTGGCCTTGGCGATCTCCCACATCAGGTCCTTCGCGGGAAACGAGTCCATCACCTCGCCCGTGGTCACCGCACGGGTGGACCAGGACTGCTCTTTTTCAACCGCATGCATGAATTCGTCCGTGACCCTGACGCTGTGGTTTGCATTCTGGAAGAACACGCTGGAATACGCCTCGCCGTCGAAGGAACCGTCGTACCCCTCCTCGATCAAGGCCCAGGCCTTTTTTTCCTCGCGCGCCTTTACCTTAACGAAATCCATGATGTCAGGGTGATCCGCGTTCAGGATTACCATTTTGGCGGCACGCCTGGTTTTGCCGCCGCTCTTTATCACGCCTGCGAAAGCGTCAAAGCCCTTCATGAACGACACCGGCCCTGACGGCACGCCGCCCCCGGACAAGGTTTCCCTGGATGAACGTAAGGGAGAAAAATTGATCCCACTGCCGCTGCCGAATTTGAAGATCATACCTTCCGTCTTGGCCGCATCCAGTATGCCCGACATGGTGTCCTCGATCTTCAGGATGAAGCATGCCGAGCACTGTGGGGTGGGCTCCACGCCCACGTTGAACCATACCGGGCTGTTAAACACGCCGTATTGGTTCAGGGTAATGAATGTCAGTTCATCGCTGAACGCCTGCCTGGAGGATTCGTTTGCAAAATAACCCTGCTGCCAGCCCCATTCCGTGATCGTGTTCACAACCCTATTGATCAATTGTTTCAGGCTGTGCTCCCGCTGAGGCGTATTCATGGCGCCACGAAAATACTTCGACGCAACCACGTTTACCGCGGTCTGGGAATAGAAATCCGGGAATTCCACGTCCCTTTGTTCAAAAACGGGTTTACCCTTGGCCCCCATGATTACCGCATCGAAGCGCTTCCAGTTCACCTGGTCAAACGGATGCGTTTTGCCATCGGTAAAAAAGCGAGGAAACACCATGCCCCTGCGTTTTGTGGTTGATTTATTGGGCGTATCTGTCCTTGGTTGCACCATTGTCATCTCATACCTCTGTTTAAGTTCAAGTCGCGAAAAGTATAACGCAAAAACAGGGCAAGTCAACTACATTTAGCGTTTTTTTTGGCGGCAAGCGCTATATGTAGTATTATCATAGGGTTATAAGACTTTTTCCACACACCCTGCCACTGGAATCCGGATCCCGGTATCGGGCCTTCGGGAATCATCCCGTTGCAACCGGAAACCACGGTCTCGGCCCACGGTCTCGGTCACGGTCTCGGTCACGGTCTCGGGCCTCTGGTATCGGGTGTCGGGTCGCAGCCTGCGGCTGCGCGGGACGGCCCTGCGGGCCTTTCGGGTGGCTTTCGTTGCAACCGGAAACCACGGTCACGGTCTCGGCCAACGGTCTCGGTCTCGGCCAACGGTCTCGGCCCACGGCCACGGTCACGGAGTCGGGCCTCTGGTATCGGGTGTCGGGTCGCAGCCTGCGGCTGCGCGGGACGGCCCTGCGGGCCTTTCGGGTGGCTTTCGTTGCAACCGGAAACCACGGTCACGGTCTCGGCCAACGGTCTCGGTCTCGGCC
>WGCQ01000181.1 GCA_015493765.1 Deltaproteobacteria bacterium | reverse complement strand
GTGTTGCCGTGCATGTGCGCCTCCTGTATTGCGAGTGAACATGTGTCCGACAGGACCCGAGCAAGGCCTTTGTCAAGGGCTGCGAAGCAGCTTGTTTACCCTTGACAAAAGGCCGAGCGAGGGTCAGGACACTTGTTGTTCACGAGCAACAGGAGGCGCAGTCAGGCAACAAGCATACGGCAGGGGGCGTGGCCGTTTGGCGTGAGTGAGGCAGTGGCCGTGGTTTCCGGTTACCACGGGAGCCCACCCGAAAGGCCCGCAGGGCCGCCCCGAAGCAGCCGCAGGCTGCGTCCCGACGCCCGATGCCAGAGGCCCGAAGCCAAAATTCAGTGACCCTTGACCGAGACCGTGACCGTTGACCGTTCCGTAGGTGCGGCTCCGTGACCCGCTCACTTTGAAAACAATGCTAATTTATTTTTTTAATTTGGCCTGAGCGCGTTTGATGAGGCGAGGGATCAAATTGTTTGTGGGGTCAAGACGCAATGCTTTCCTGTAATTCCTGATGGCCTTCCTGTAGTCACCGCTGCCTTCGGCCTTACGTCCGGCCTTGAAATAATAAATCATGGCCTGGTGCGGGGTCATACCCTTTGGAATCAGGCTGGATTTTGTACTCTTCCTCTTGCGCCGTTTTACAACCCTTCTGGCCGGTTTACGCCGTTTGTGTTTTATGACCTTGGGTTTCGTTTTTTTGACCGGTGGTTGTTTGCTTTTTACTGCAACAGCCTTTGGTTTTTCGGGCTGTTTGTTTGCCTTTTCGGGTTTTGGCTTCTTGACCACGATGGGCAGATGCGCAGGAACAACAGGGGCGGCAGCCTTTTTGGCCGTAGGCTGAGCCGCCTTATTGTTGGGATTATTATTGGCAGTATTACTGGGTGTCTTTACCCCTGCCGGTGTTGCAGGCTGGTTTGGATTTTTGGCCGCAACAGCAGCATTTTTGGGAGGCACGGCAACATGGCGGACCGGTGCGGGACGTACAGCCTTCTTGTGGGTAACAGGTGCAGCAACAGGCTTTGTAACCACAGGTTTGGGTGGAGTGGAATCCACAACCGGGGCTTTCTTGCCACCGCCGAACAGGAAAATTGCACCTATGCCTACAACCAGGATCACCACGGATATGATGATCCAGAACATCTTGCTTTCCTTTTGTTCACTAAAAACATCCGGCGGGGCAAGTTCCGATGAATCGTTTACAAACCAGTCATCCCCGGTTTGTGTCGTGGTCGGACTCTTTGTTTGTTCCTGGGTCGGCTGCTGGCTCGGCGCCATCTGTGCCGCCTCCAGGTCCTCCCGGACAATGGCAATGGTTTCCTTGTGTGCAGGTTCTTTGTTTTGGGCTTCCTCCGGCTTTGCCCCCTCCTTGTCAGGCCCGGCCTGTTCGTTTGGGGAACTCATTTCCCGGGTTGGAGCCCTTTCAATGTCCTCCTGAGTTTGCTGAGCCCCTTCCGATTGAGCCCCCTCGGCCTTGGCCTTTACCACCTGCTCTATTTCATCCGCCACACCGGTGAACATCATGGTTTCCCTGACCGGTGCCGATTCCTCCTCTTTGGCCTCGGGTTCCGGCTTGGACTGGGCTTCGGGCTGAGCCTCCTGTGGCGCAGCATCAAGTTTTACCTCCAGGGTTGCAGCCTCTGAACGTTCACCCTCTATGGTCACATCAGCGCCCATGTCGGATGCCACGGTACCCAGTGCTTCCATTAGTTCGGTTGTATCCTGGTAACGTTGCGTAGGGTCTTTGTGCAGGAGCTTGGTCAGCACCTTTTCGATGTCTTTTACCCGTGTGAAACTGGGCCTTACCAGGTGGATCGGCAGGGGCTTTTCATAGACCTGTCGTTTTATAGTGGTCTTGGGACTCTTGGACAAAAACGGCGGTTTGCCCGCTATCATTTCATACAGCAAAATACCCAGTGCGTACTGGTCACTGGTGGGCGAAATCCCCTTGCCCGCACAGATTTCAGGTGCCATGATTTCAGGCGTGCCCCAGAATACCGTTTTGCTGTCCTTGGGCGAATATTCGGGAACGAAATGCCTGAATCCTATACGCCTGACCCTGATTTTTAACTGGTCATCTTCCATGGAGACAAAGACATTGTGGTCGCTGAGGTCCAGGTGCTGCATCTCCATCGAGCCAATCTGATGCAATAAGTAAGCAAGCTGGTAGCCAATACGGATAACGTCCTTGGCATCCATTTTCTTTTTGCTTTTAATGATGTCATTCAGGCTTGGAAAATCCGTGGCTTCTGACACGATATAGTACTGCCCTTCCGCGCTAATGCCCACCTCGGTCATCACCAGGACCTGGGGCAACATCCGTTCAATAATTTGCTGGTTATCCTGGGTTGCCTTTATCAAGCCTTCCCTGGAGATGTCCAAGCCCTTTTTGATGGCAAGGACTTCAACCATCTGGTTATCGGAAAGGCGCCGGCCCTGGGTCAGCATTCCCAAGGATTCTTCCTGGCCCTTTTCGAACCTATACTTGTCACTGAGCTCTTTTACTACCATAACTTCTATCCTTTAAGACCGTCCCACCACAATTCCAGTTCATATCATCAAATGCTCCAAATCCTATTATAGGGCCTGCTTTTATTTATGACAACATTTTTTTTGCCAACAGGCAAAATTTTTATTAAAATGAAACACAGGAAGTGGCCAAGGTCTTGTTAAAGGAATGGAAAAAATGATGAAATTGGCAGTAGTTTCAATAATGACCATCTTTTGCGTCCAGGGGTTTGCCCAGCAAAAAAAAACCACCACCGGTGGCGGGGTGGTGGACGAAAATGGCACTGTTTATGTGAAACAGCATTATAAAGGTGTTATCCCCGGCATCAGGGATGTGCCGGACGTGCCGTCCAAAAAACACCCAAAGAAGGTTGATCACCCCGTGGTGGAATGGATAGGCTTCCAGCCTTACAAGGACTATTCCAGGGTATTCGTGCAGATGCTCGGGCAGTTTACATTCGTGGTAAATAAAACTACGGACAAGGAAATCGATATCACGATCCCCGGGGCTACACTCGATACGAGGAATGACGCCAGGGAACTGGTAACTTTCAGGTTTGACACGCAGGTTAACCTGGTCAAAACAACACTGGTAAAAACCGATGCCGGCAAGTCGGTGGTCATAAAAATACTCTTGAAAAAAAATGTCGGTTATCTGTTCAGGCAATCCGGGAAATACATATTCGTGGATGTTGAGAATCCCCATTGATGTCGGATTTACGCCAAATTACCGGTCAAATTTGAGGACAAATTCAGGGCGGGTTTGAAACCAGCCTCTACGAATATTGTGTAAATTCAGTCTGTTACATTACAAGACAAATTATGTGTTATGTAATACAACGACTTTTTCAACCCCCTCGTAATAGCGGTACGTTGAGGATCAAATTGGTACAACGACGCAGCAGATGGGCCGCTTGCTGCATACGACTCCCGAATTTAGGCCGGTAATTTGGGATTTACCGGTGTCTTGTCAATACGGTGATATTGCGTTATCTTTGGGAGGATGAGGTTTACGATGCATAAAACAGGACTTTCGTTTTTGTTGCTGGCCGGTTTTTTGATAGCGTGTTCATCAACCGGCAACAGTGGACCCCAGTCCCAGGATAACGGCCCGGGTCCGGATATTTGCACGTGCAGCACGGACCAGCAATGCCAGGCCAAGGCCCCACAATGCATGAAAGGGGTGTGCAGGTGTACGTGCCAGAACATACCTGAGCCCAAGGGCGTGAGTTGCGATGACAAAAACCCGAAAACAGACCCGGATACCTGCGATGGTAACGGGAATTGCAAGGGCATACCGGTACGTTGCGGCGACGGCGCCTGTACCGGGGACGAAACCTGCCTGAGTTGCCCCCAGGACTGTGCGTGCAAGAGCGGTTACCGTTGCGTGGACGGGAAGTGCGAGAAACTGCCGAAATGCAATGATAACGAGTGCGAACAGGGTGAAACCTGTGCCAGTTGCCCGGCGGATTGCCCCTGCGCACCGGGCAAGGTCTGTTTTGCTGATACCGGTGAATGCCTGGACTGCCAGGCATATTGCAAAAAGGCCAAAAAAGACTGCGGCGTGGACAAAAACGGTTGCAATTGCGGTACCTGTCCGGCGGGCAAGACGTGCAATGCCCTGGGTCAGTGCGAGGACTCCAGCCTGTGTGGGAATGCGGTGTGCGATGCAACCGAGGACTGCTCGACGTGTCCGCAGGACTGCGGCTGCACGAAAGACCAGGCATGCATGCCGGGCAAGGACGGGGCCAAGGCCCAGTGCCAGGATTGCAAGAAGGTGTGTGCTGACCACAACAAGGAATGCGGTCAGATATTTTCATGCAATTGCGGGGGCTGTCCCACCTGTTACCATTGTTACCAGGGGCAGTGCAAGGGCAGCAAGGACTGCCTGTGCTATCACAAGCAGTGTGGCACGGTGGACGGATTTAATTGCGGCACGTGCGGTGCCGGTGAGGAATGCTACCTGTACAAGTGTATGAAAGGGTGCGATCAACTGTGCCAGGGCAAGGAATGCGGCTGGTCCGGTACCGGTGAGGACGCGTGTTTCTGTGGGTTCTGTGATGGCTGTACCCAGTGCAACCCCGCATCCAACACCTGCGTAGCCGCTGCCACGGACAATGCCGACGAACCCAATAACAAGCCTGCATCCGCCACCAAGATAACAGGTGAAAACGGCAGCCTGACCAGCGCGTTGTATCCGTCAAAAGATGACGACTGGTTCAAGATGCATATATCAACGAACATCAGCATCCTGTTTAAGCTGACGGGACTGGCCCCTGACAAGGACTACGACCTGGTGGAGTGCCTAAAGTGTGAGCAGGGGACCACTGATGCGGCCAGTAATTGGGGCAAGGACCAGGGCGTTTACCAGGTGGATCCCCTGGTGGACGGAGGTGTATGCTATGCGTCCATCAACCTGGCCGGTGAGGACGAGCAACTGCGCCTGGTGCCGAAATGTAATCCACCGGGCGGTACCTATTATGTGGGAGTGCTGTGGGGTTCTGACGAAACGGATTGCGGTTCATCCTATACCCTGAGTTGGAGCCACTAAGCATGCGCGTGATCTTTGCGCCTTGGAGGATGGAGTACATCTTGGGTCAAAAGCCGGATGGTTGCGTGTTGTGCGATGCCCTGGGAAAGGGGGTCACACGGGAGTCACTGGTATTGTACGTCAGTGACAAGGCCTTTGTAATGATGAACCGCTATCCCTATTCCTCGGGGCACTTGATGGTGGTTCCCAGGTCACACGTGGGTGCCCCTGACATGCTGGACCCTGCCGAATGGAGCGACGTGAATCGCCTGGTAAGACTAAGCATCAAGGTACTGCGCAGGGCATTCAATCCGGATGGATTCAACATAGGCATGAACCTCGGAAAGGCTGCGGGTGCAGGGATTACGGACCATTGTCATGTACACGTTTTGCCCAGGTGGTCCGGTGACACCAACTTCATCAGCACGGTTGGCGAACTGCGGGTGATCCCGCAGGCGCTTGAGAGTACATTTGACAAATTGTTGCCATTGTTCAAAGAGGAGGAGGCAGACACATGAAAAAAATTGCCGTGGTACTGTTTTTGATGGGTTTCATGGCCTTTCCTGTGTACGCAAGGTCCAGCCTGGCCCATAAGTGGTACAAACAGGGCGTGGAACTGGGAAACAAGGGTAAAATAAAAGAGGCGTTGAACAAATTCCAGCAGGCGGTAACGCTGGACCCAAACGTCTTTTTGTACCACCTGAAAATGGCCCTGGCGTATAAATTCTTATCCCGCTATCCTGAGGCCCAGGCGGAATACGAATGGTGCGTGCGCAAGGACCGCAGGTCATGGGATGCGTGGAACGGACTGGGCGATGTGTACCGCAAACTACGATTCCTGAGAAAGGCATTGGATGCGTACAAGCACGCATTGCGATTGAAGCGGCATTCGGTTGCCAGTATGACCGGACTGGCGGCGACCTATGCCATGCTCAAGGACTTTGATTCCGCATTAAAAGAGTACAAGCGTGCCTTGAAACGCAGCAAGAAAAATGCGGACGTGATGTTCAGGATAGCGAATATTTATCTGCTTGAGAAAAAGGCCCCGAACAAGGCGTTGAAATACTATCAGGATGCGTTAAAACTGGCCCCGGGTGACCGCAGGGTGCTGTTTGGCATGGGTATGTCCTATTTGAAAAAGAATGACAGGGACAATGCCCGGAAATACCTGAAACAGTCCTGCGACAAGGGGCTTAGAGCGGCCTGCCGCGAACTATTCAAACTGTAGTAGTCCCCAAAAACAAAACAACACGTTTTTGTTGGAAATCATCCGGATTTTTTGACAGTTCCACTGTGAATTGATACATTCTGGTGTACAGGGTGGCTGGGCTTGGCCCGTACCAGGAGGTGACATTGATTAAAATATTGAAACCACGGGAACTTTTTTACAAAGTGAACACCAAGAATATGCCTTTCCAGACCACCGGGGAACTGGAGCCGTTGCAGGGTGTAATAGCACAGGAGCGTGCGTTGGAGGCGATCAGGACAGGCCTGGTATTAAAAAAACGTAATTTCAATATATTTGCCTGTGGTTTGTCCGGTACGGGCAGGACATCAACCGTGAAAGACCTGGTCGAAGAGCAGGCAGCCAAGGAGGCCGTGCCCGACGACTGGGCCATTGTTACCAATTTCAAGCACCCTGAACGGCCTTTTACGCTGAGTTTTCCTGCCGGGCAGGGCATAGCCTTCAAGAAATCCATGGCCGAATTCGTGGAAGACCTGAAACAGGAGCTGCCCAAGGCTTTCCAGTCAAAGGAATTCCAGGAAAACATCCAGAACATGCTGAACGAGGGCTTGCAGGAGCAGGGCAATTTGTTCAAAGAACTATCCGAAAAGGCCAGGGAACTGGATTTCGAATTGAAAGGGACGCGCTCCGGGATCATGACGATCCCCCTGCACGAGGGCAAGGAACTGGGCAACAAGGAGTTTTCGGAACTACCGGATGAGGTAAAAAAAGAGTTTGAGGAAAAGCGTAAGAAACTGGAGCCCATGGTCAGGGATTTCATCGCCAGGACCAGGGAAATCGACCTCGATACACGTGAAAAAATCCGCGAGGCCCAACGACATATTGCAACCATGGTGATCGACAGGAGCATGGAAGACCTGCGAAGGCGCTTTGGTCAGGCGGAAAAGGTGAAGATTTACCTGGACATGCTAATGGATTACATCCTGGAAAACGCAGGCATGTTTATGAAGGGAATGAGCGAAGAGGACGGGGAACAGGACGAGGAGGAATGGACAAAATACGAGGTAAACCTGCTGGTGGATAACAGTGAATTAAAGGGTGCACCCGTGGTGTTCGAGGACCACCCCACCTATTACAACCTGGTAGGCAAAATCGAAAAACGCGTGGAAAACGGCGTGTACATGAGTGATTTCACCATGATCAAGGCAGGGTCCCTGTTGAGGGCGAACGGCGGATATTTGCTGTTGAATGCCGAGGAGGTCCTGGTGCACCCCTTTGCCTGGCCCGCACTGAAAAAGATGCTGAAGACCCAGAAACTGAAGATCGAGGAACTGGGCGAGCAATACTCGTTTCTGCCCACGTCCGGAATGAAGCCCGAGCCCATGGACCTGAAGTGCAAGGTCGTAATGATCGGCTCCAGCAGGATATTTTCCCTGCTGTACGAATGGGACGAGGACTTCAGGAAACTCTTCCAGATCAAGGCGGAATTCGATTACGAGATCCCCAGGAACCAGGACACGGTAATGCAGTATGCCAGGTTTATGGCCACGACCTGCCAGAGGGAGGACCTGAGGCCGGTGGACAGGTCTGGCGTGGCCGCAGTGGTGGAGTTTGGCAGCCGCCTGGTGTCGTCCCGCACGGACATGAGTGTCCGGTTCAACGAGATCAGCAACCTGCTGGTGGAGGCCGATTTGCTGGCCGGGCGCGAAGGCGTGGAAACGATCTCGCGCAGGCACGTGGAGGAGGCGACCGAAAGGCGTGAGCAACGCAGTTCCTTGTGGCGCGAAAAGATGTTTCGCAATATAGAACGCGATATCGTGCTGATCGATACCATGGGGCACAGGGTCGGCCAGGTAAACGGCCTGGCCGTGTACGACATCGGGGACCTCACGTTTGGCAAACCAATCCGGCTGACCGTTGAGACATTCAGGGGCAAGGGCGGGATCGTCAACGTGGAACGCGAATCGAAGTTGTCGGGCAACATATTCAACAAGTCCGTGTATGTCATCAGGGGCCTGCTGGGCAGGTGGTTTGGCCTGAATCACGAACTTTCGTTGAACATAAACCTGGTGGTGGAACAGTCCTACGGTGGAATCGACGGTGACAGTGCCAGCGTGGCCGAACTGGCCGCGATCATATCGAGCCTGGCGGATGTGCCAATCAACCAGGGCCTTGCAGTAACCGGCAGCGTAAACCAGAAGGGTGATGTCCAGCCTATCGGTGGTGTGAACGAAAAAATTGAAGGCTTTTTCGAGGTATGCAGGCAAAGGGGCTTGACAGGAAGGCAGGGTGTGATCATTCCCAAGGCAAACCTGGAAAACCTGATGCTGAAAAAGGACGTGGTAAACGCTGTCAGACGGGATCGTTTCCACGTGTGGGCAGTGGACCGGGTGGAGGACGCCATGGAATTGCTTATGGGTATGCCTGTGGGCAGTCCTGATGAAAACGGTGTGTTCCCGGAGGACAGTTTGTTTGGCAGGGTTGAGGCTAAACTGGGGCTTTTCGAAGGCCTGGAAGGGGAAAAAAATGGAAATTCAGGAGATCAGAAAACGCCTGAAGGGGCTGATTCCAAGACTTGAGGAATTGAAGTGGCGCAGCCATGCGCTGGGCGAAGTGGTTAATCTGACCAGGGTTTTCCAGGAAAACAAGGACATATTTGAACTGGATTCAATTTATCATGTTGCACAGGAGGATTTTGAACACGACCTCGCTGCGTTCTTTTTGTACGGGTACCTGATGGCGGGCAGGCTGGATGCTGTCACCTCACACATCGACGATGAGGTGGGCCGTTTTCTGACGGAATCCATGGTATCCGTGGGGGACGAGGAGTTCCCATACTACATGGTCATGTCCATGATATCCCGGGCAGAAGAGCGGAAACGACGGGTGGCCTTGCGGGATGCCCTGGTACCGGTGCACGAGAAGGTCAATGAATTCCTGGAGCAAAAGGACGCATTAATCCAGAAGGAAATTCCCAAATTCAGCACGGATTACATAGAGGTGGCCGAGGTGGTGAGGCTGGTCGATCTGTACCCCCTGGCCACCCAGGCGGAGGCGTTTTTGGACATCACCGAAGACGCGTACAAACGCCACATGGACGCGTTTTTGCGTGAACGGATGGGGTTCGACCTGTCACAGGCGTGTCGATGCGACATTCCCAGGATATTTTCCGGCCTGTGGCTGGCCGGGTGGTTCCCCAGTGACCGCATGGTGGATGGTTTGAAGACCGTATTGAAGGGCATGGGCCTGGACCCGACTGCGAACGGCAGGATACTGCTGGATACGCGGGACCTGCCGAAAAAATCGCCCAGGGCCGCATGTTTCAACATCCGGGTGCCTGATGACGTGCGGCTGACCGTGAAACCGATTGGCGGTTTTTCGGATTACGATGCCCTGTTTCACGAAATGGGGCATGCCCAGCACTTTGCCAACACCAGGCGCACGGAACTGGAATTTAAGTACATGGGTAGCCTGGCCATAAGCGAGACCTATGCATTCACCATGGAGGGGCTGCTGGAGGAGCCGGAAGTCCTGATGCAGATGACCGGTATGGATGCAGCCCAGGCCCGGGAGGTGGTCCGCTTCAAGGCCCTGCAAAAATTGTACGTGTCCAGGCGTTACGCGGCGAAATTGTTGTACGAGGTACAATGGCATTCCGGCAAGGCCAAGGACCTGATGGGCGAATACAAGAAATACCTGTCCAGGGGCTATGGATTCCCATTGGAGGATGCGGATGCCATGTCCTACCGCATCGACCACGACGACCTGTTTTACAGTGCGGACTACCTGAGGGCATGGTACATGCAGGTATTGCTGCATCGTGTGCTCACGAAGGGATTCGGTGCGCAGTGGTTCCGTAATAGGGATGCGGGTGAGGCACTGAAGCAACTATGGTCTTACGGCCAGGGCATTGTGCCCCGTGAACTTGCCGAGAAATTCCTGGACGGCAAGGAATTCGATGCCCGGGACTACGCACAGCACCTCATAGATAAATTGGAGTAGTGCAAACAGGTTTCGATATACTGAAATCCCTGGAAAACATCCAGGAAATGGTGATCAGGCGACAGCGCATAGACTCATTCATGAGTGGCCTGGCGGTCCCTGAGTTTGCCCTGTTAATTCACAAGGTTATGGCGGATTATGCCAGGGTGATCGACCGGGCGGTGTACGTTGACTTCGTTGCCGCACTGTTGTTTGACCCTGGCATCGGCTATGACCGTCGCAGGACCGTGTACGAGGCCATGGTTGAACTGGGATTCCGACAGTGCGCACCCGTACTGCTGGACATTGCAACCCGCTATGACACGTCGGAATTGCCGTTTTACGAACTGGAGGACGTGCCTCTGGGCGTACGCAAGGCAAAGGCCAGGACCAGGGACAGGGACCTGTTGATCCAGATGTGCATGGACAAGGACCCGGACGTGATCGAAATACTGCTGGCCAATCCGATTATCACGCAGGCCGAGGTCATGCGTATAGTCAGCCTACGACCCCAGGGCACCAGGGTATTGCAACGGGTATTTTGTAATCCCAGGTGGGCTTATAGAACACCCGTGATTGCCGCCCTGGTCCTGAATAACTGGTCATCCCCGGCCATGGCCGCGGCCCTGACGCCCATACTCGATATCCGTACCCTTTCCGAGGTCATGCAGGATAAGGTGTTGCATCCCATTGTCCGTGACATGGCCCGGATGGTGTACCGGCGTATCAGGGGTGTTGTGCAACAGCGGTGATTACCGATTGGTGTAGTCGGACATCAAGCGTTGTATTTCAGTCCGTTGAGGTGCGTTGGCAGGTGCCAGTTTCAGGTACATCTTGAATTGTTCCATGGCCAGTCGGTCGTTACCCTGGTCACGGTAAATCATACCCAGCATCCTGTATGCATCAGGGTAGGTATCGCCAGCGCGCATGATTGTGGTCGAAAAGTGGCGGGCAGCGCTTTTCATGTCGTTGTACCTGAGGCTGATAATACCAAGGTAATAGTTTGCAGTCGGCTCCTGGGAATCCTTTGCCAGGACACGCCTGAAGTACTGGGATGCCTCTTTGTACCGGGCCATATTGAACAGGCTTTTGCCGGCCTGCAGCAGGATATCGACCCTTTCAGGCGCCAGTTCAAGAGCCTTATCAAAGTTTTGCAATGCATCCTGGTATTTCTGGAGGTTGAAATATATCTGGCCCTTTAACACGTAAACCGCGGGGTCCTGTTTTTGACGTGGCACCACGCCGGCCGTGTAAGCCTTGGTTATTATATTCAGTTGATTCAGGGCCAGTTTCGTGTTGCCCACACTATGGGTCATCCACAGCGACCGTGCCATGAGGTAGCGGTCGGGATAGGAATTCGTATCCAGCGTGGTGGCCTTCAGGTACATGTCCGCGGATTTTGCATACTGTTTACGCGTGAAATACAGAAATCCGTAGGCACTGTACAAGGGCGCATACTGGGGATTGATTTTCTTGACGTGTTTCAGCAGGGTCTCGGCCTGTTTCAATTTGCCCTCGTTGATATAGACCCTGGCCATCTGTACGGCTATGACAAAATCGTCCTTGTCCAGGTCATACCACCGGTCAAGCACGTTTTCCGCATCATCGTATTTTCCTGCTTTAAGTAAGGATTTGGCATAGGTTATGGATGATTTTTTATCCAGGGCGCCCCTCTTTTGCAGGGACTGGAACAACGTAATCGCGGCTGAATAGCTGCCCAGTTCAAACAATACCTTGCCCAGGACCTTCATTGCGCTGACCCGGTCCGGCTCCTTTTGTAATGCCTGGTGCAGCATCTGTTCCGCCTTCTGAAAGGCACCCATTGCCAGATATACCCTGGCCAGTTCCTCCTGGATTGCCACCGGATTGGGGACCTTTGTGAGGCCTTCCTTTAACTTTTTTTCCGCTTCGGTATATCGGTTTTGATGCAGCAAAACCTTGCCAAGGGCCACGTAAACCTGCGGGTTTGTCGGGTCCAACGCAACCGCTTTGCCGAACGACTCGGCAGCCGTAGTGGCCAACCCCTTTTTCCAGTAGTATTCGCCCTTCAGGATATAAAAATCGGGTTCCTTGGGAAAGCGCTTTACCGCCTGATTGAACAGGTTTTTGGCTGCCTTTTGTTTGCCCAGCGCAAAGGCCGTCTTCAACAAAAGTACATACAAATCCTTTGATTTTACACCCTTGTCCTTGGCGGTCTGCAGCACCCTCCATGCCTCCTGCAATTTGTTTGCCTCAATTAAATACCTGGACAGCCTGAACACAGCCCATTGATTGTCCGGCTGCAGAAAGACTATACGACGCAGGTGTCTGATTTCCTTGTTTTTTGCCCCTGACGCCCCGTAAATCCTTGCCATCAATATGTGGCCGAAATACTCATCGTCCGGGTCCTTGAGGGAGCGCGCCTTTTGGGTGTACTCACCCCCAATGGATTCGGCTTTTGCCATGTCAGAGCGTCCGAATAAGGCCCAGGCATAACCCAGGTGTGCCCCTATGTGGTTTCGTTCTTGTGCAATCACATTATTGAACGACGAGGCGGCCTTGTTGTATGCCTTTTCCTTCAGGTATGTCATCCCCAGGAAATACCCGGCCTTGGTCAGGCGTTTTTGCTTCAACAGGGCCAGTTGGAGTTGCTTTTCGGCCTCCACGTAATTTTTGGTTGCAAAGGCCAGGCGGCCATACAAGTAATGTTTCATGGCACTGTCACCCAGAGTGGGGGCCACCTTGTCCAGTTTGCTTTTGGCCGCCTTCAATTGTCCGGTCACTATATTTTTTTCGATAAGGAATATGTCCCAGTTTTTGCCGGATGGATGTAGTTCGTTTTTCAGGCGGTTGAACAGCACGGTATAGGATTTATCGTTTTTGTATGCCCTTGGGTACCGAACCTGGAAATTAGCCAGTAGATAGAGTAGTTTTTTCTTTGTCGGAACCTTGGCCTTTTGTAATACACCGGGATTTACCGTAAAGACCCGCAACTGGCTCTTTAAGGTCTGAAATGAATCGATCAGGGTTGTGCTGCGGTTGATCCTGGACGTCGCCATTTTCAACCTGGTGCGACTGACCTTTGGTTTGGTGCCCATGATGGCGTTCAGTCCGAAATATCCGTATCGTGTCTGACCCAGGATGATGCCTATGAAAATCAGGAGCATCGAACCCAGGAAAACAACTTTCAACAGGTTGCCTTGCCTGGGCCTGGCTTTAACCTTTGGTACAGGGGCGGCTCCAGGGGCTGGTGGTGGCGCTGCGGGTGATGTAAAACCTCCTCCTCCGGGCGGTGGAGGGGGATTGGAAAGGGCTTTTCCCGGGGGTGGCGGAGGCATATCAATATCCAGGTTTCCACCTCCGGTCATGTCCACATCCAGGGACGGACCACCGGATATGGGTACGCCGCCCGTATCACCAAGATTATCGAGGCCCAACACGTCATCTTCCGCCTGGGAAGGCCCGGCCGTGTCCCCCATGTCCAGGTCCAATCCGTCGGACAGGTCCAGGTCGAGTCCGTCCAGGGAAAACTTGTCTTCGGCATGTGGAGTTTCGTCTGTCGTATGATTTGGTATGTCCGCAATATCCAGTTGCAGGCCATCCAGACCGCCGCCTATACCATCATCGGGTGGCATGTTGAGTGGACCGGATATACCGGAATCCTTTTTACCCGTATCCCCCGTGGTAAGCATGTCATCAGGCAAATCAAAACCCAGGTCGTCCGGCAAAACACCACCCTGGTTTGTCGTAGAAGCCGGAGGTTCCTGGTCGATAGTACCACCAAGGTCTATGGGTGGCAGGTCATCGGATAGCGAATCGTCAGAAAACAAGGAATCCGCAAAACTGGGTCCCTGGGCCTCTTCATGCCCTGTCCCTGTTGTAGATTGGGATAGCGGGTCATGGATATCCATTTGAATGACCAGGTCATCATCGTCCTTTGCAGTATGCAATGGCTTTGGCCTTGTACCTGCATCTGGCCCGGCCTTTTCCCCATCCTTGCTGCGCATGGTTGTGCTGCGGGCGATATTGCCGAAAATGTCATCTTTGACATGTTGGACCTTGTCCCCCTGAAACCTGTATGAGCCAACCCCGTCGTATTTTTTATGGGCCAGTTTTTTTATATCGCTATCGCCGGGTCCCGCCTTGACCGGTTCCTTTCGCGGTGCGCCACCCACCATTTCGGGTGTGACCTCAAATTCCGAGAGGCAGGATGTGCACACCACCTTCTGACCAATCAGGCCTTGCGCATCTCCTTTTTCGATAATGTAGGAGCAAACAGGACACTTCAGCATCCTTCACCTCTGAACTTTCCCTGATTAAGGATACCATAGATTTACTTGTGGGACAAAATTTTATTGGCTCTTCCGAAATTAGCCCGGGTAATGAATCGAGATTTGTGTTTGATATGCGATGCATATCGGCTGATAGGGCCCGACTGCCGAATTTAGTCAGGCAATTTGGGACTTCGTTGATCCCTTGTGTGTTCTGTGGTATGGTACGAGCGGTCGGGCGGGCATTGATTGTGAGAACAATAAAACGATACAGGAATCGGAAACTATACGACACCAAGCAAAGCAGGTATATAACACTTGTAGGCCTGGGGGAATTACTCCAGCAGGGCGAGGACATTCGAGTGATCGATGCAAAAACCCACAAGGATATAACCGGTACGGTCCTGACCCAGGTCTTGCTGAAACAGCAACGCAACGATGGCATCCCGGTGGCCTTGGCAAGGCTACGTGAATTGCTGCATACCAGTGTGCAACGCCTGTCAACGGAAGCGGAAAAAACAGTACAAAGGCCTATTTCAGAGGTCAGACAGTTCCTGGAGAACACGGTCGGTACCTTCGAAGAAATCCAGTCCATGGTGGACGAACGCATGGATACGATGCTGGATACCATCAAACAGTTGTCCCCTGTCCAAAGGGATTGCAAGGTGCTGAAGGACAGGCTTGCAGACCTGGAAAAACGGGTGGCACAACTGGAAAAAAGGCTTAAAACTCTATCAGGAGGCGATGATGAACGCTGAACTCATGGTCCTGTCTGGTACGTCCTATCCCGATTTGGCCAGGCGTATATGCAGGCGCCTGGGTGTGCAGCCCGGCGATAGCCAGGTGATTACATTCAGCAATGAAAACCTTATGGCCCGCATCAGGGACAATGTCCGGGAAAGGGACGTGTTTTTGATCCAGACCCATGCCAGCCCGGTGAACGACAAGATCATGGAAATGCTGCTGATGCTGGACGCATTGAAATATGCATCCGCAGCCCGGATCACCGCTGTGTTGCCGTATTTTCCGTACGGCCGCAGCGACAAAAAGGACGAACCACGAATCAGTATAGCGGCCAGGCTGATGGCCGACCTGATCGAGACCGCCGGTGCCCACCGGGTCCTGACCATGGACCTGCATGCCCCCCAGATTCAGGGATTTTTCAGGATCCCCGCGGACCAGTTGCTGGCGGCTCCCGTGTTTTTTGAATACTTTAAACGGCACCTGTTCAGTGAACACCCCAAGGAAGAGTTCGTGCTGGTCATGGCCGACCACGGCGCATCCAAGCGTTTTAATTACTTTTTCGATGAACTGGACATCCCGGTGGCGATCGTGGACAAGGTACGCATAGGCCATACCGAGACCACGAAGGTGAAACGCGTGATCGGCGAGGTCAGGGGCAAATACGCCCTGCTGGTGGATGACGAGATAGCCAGTGGCGGTACGGTGATCAAGGCCGTGGAGCACCTGATCGAAAAAGAAGGGGTCAAAGGGGTGTACGTGTCCGTAATCCACCCAATCCTGTCGGGAAAGGCGGTCGAAAGACTGATGAAGGCGCCTATTGAACGGGTGATCGTGGCCAATACGGTGCCCGTTGCACACAAACTGCCCGAGGCCACGGCAAGGGACAGGGAAATGGAGTGTAAAAACCACCTCGCGTCTGACTGCATCGTGGACATGGTGCGTGGAAAATTCGTGGTACTGGATGTCAGCAGTCTCTTTGCCGAGGCGATCCGTTGTATCCATGACGGCGAATCCCTAAGCAGCCTGTTTCCACCCAGTCTCAGGCGTTTCAAGAACGTGTGAGCATGCATTACGACACCATACTGATACGCTATGGCGAGACCTTCCTGAAAAAGGGACGCAGGTCATTTTTTATATCCGTGCTCAAGCACAACCTGCAAACAGTCTTGGGGCCGGGCTTTATCCTGCGTGAGCTCTACGGTTTTTTGTGCGTGGAGCGCAGGGACGGTCAGGCCTTTGAATTCGACGCAGACATCAGGGCGATACTGGACCGTACATTCGGTGTGTTTAGTTATTCGCCGGCAATCGCACTGCCCTTGGAACTGTCCGCGATCGAAAATGCCTTTGCCAACCTGAACGACGCTTTTTTTGCGGGCGTAAACAGTTTCAGGGTGTCCACCACGCGTTCGTTCAAGGGGTTTCCCTTGAATTCCATGCAAATGAATCGGCGCCTGGGCGCGATTGTCCAGGCCACGCGTGGGCTGCGGGTGGACCTGGAGCACCCGGATTTGGACCTGGGACTGTTGATCCACAACAAAAAGGCCTTTTTGTTTCCGGGGACGTACAAGGGACCGGGAGGCCTGCCAGTGGGGGCTTCGGGCAGGGCAGTGTTGCTGTTGTCCGGTGGTATTGATTCGCCGGTGGCAGGGCTGCTGGTCATGAAAAGGGGGGTACGGGTACTGCCGGTTACGTTTCAGTGTGAGGCCAGCGGCCTGGCGGGGCTTGAAAAGGTCAGGGACCTGGCTGGTCGGTTATCGGATTTCCAGGGGGCAACGGTCCTGTTTTACATGAATGCCGACGCATGGAAGCAGGCGTTTATCAGGCGCCTGCCCGCCAGGTACAGGCTGGTGATCCTGCGACGGTTCATGCTGCGTGCTGCCGAGAGGGTTGCGCGTGTGTTTGAACCGGCCTTGATTGTTACCGGGGATTCCATTGGCCAGGTGGCCAGCCAGACAATCGAAAACCTGATTACCACCCAGAGTGCGGTAAATGCCATGGTGGTGCGGCCCCTGTCAGGTTTCGACAAGCTCCAGACCATGGATGCTGCAAGACACTATGGAACCTACGCAATTTCGATCCGCAATGTGGCTGATTGCTGCGAGGATTTTACGCCCAAACACCCGGAAACCCGTGCCACGCCGGCTGCGGCCGCAAAACTGGAGGACCGCCTGAACGTGGAGGATTTACTGGCCAGGGTGCTGGGCACGCTGAGGGTCCAGACATTGCCGCTGGACAACGCCGTGTCAGATACGCTGCTGACCATTTATTACAGGCTACGCCTGTTGTTTGGACACAGGGACTGGTGGCCCGGTGATACGCAACTGGAAATCGTTGTGGGCGCGGTGTTGACCCAGAATACGGCATGGACGAACGTGGAGCGGGCGATTGCGAACATGAAGTCACAGGGGCTGTTGGATGTCCAGGCCTTGCTGGACGCCCCGCAGGAGGCACTGGAGGCGGCGATTCGGCCCGCAGGTTACTTCCGCATCAAAAGGGAACGCCTGCGGTCCGTGATCAAGGCCTTGGTTGACAAGGGCGGGCCGGATTTCAAGGGATTCGAGTCTCTGGATACGAACGATTTCCGCGAGTTTTTGTTGGGCATCAAGGGCGTGGGGCCTGAGACTGCGGATTCGATACTGCTGTATGCATTCAACCGTCCCGTATTCGTGGTGGATACCTATACCAGGCGTATCCTTGGCAGGATGGGTATTCTGTCAGGCAAGGAAACCTACGATGAGATCCAGGCCTTGGTAGTCGGGCACCTGCCAAAGGACATCGCACTGTACAACGATTTTCACGCGCAACTGGTAAACCTTGCAAAGGACTTCTGTAAAACCAGGCCTGTGTGCAATACGTGTCCCTTACACGACATTTGTCCGAAAAAGTAGTATTATACGATTTATGACGTCTGCCAGGCCAGACAAACATACATTTGCAAGTGCGGACCCGGTGGTCTATATCGCCGTGCTCTTGTCGAATATCGTGGTGCCAGGACTCGGGCTGTGTCTGCGCAGGAAGGTCGTGCAAGGACTGGTAATCGAATTTTTGTGGCTGGTCAGCCTGGCGCTGCTGGTGTGGGCCATGGCGTTTCACGGGCTGCACCCGGTCAAGGCTGTGATCGTTGCAGGCGTATTGTATGCGGTGACCCAGGTGGACCTCATCCTTGGTTATCCGCGAAAACAGGATGGAAGGGTTTCCCTGTCCATGTTTGATTACCTGGGAGGGCTGTTGTTTTTTGTCGTAGGCCTGGACCTCCTGCTGGCCTTTGGTTTCAAGCCGTACCTGGGGCTGGCGTTGGTAACGGACAGAAACGAATACCCCCTGCTGATGCCCGGTGACCTCCTGTTATACAAAAAGGCCCGTACCGCACCCCGCCAGCGGGATCGGGGCAGATTATTCGTGACAAAACATGCCTCCAGGGTTGAAATTCAACGCCTCGTGGGCTTTGAAGGGGACGTGATTACCGTGACAAAGGACGGTATGTTGAACGTGAACGGCCAGTCCTGGCCCAGAAAAGAGGTAAAAATCATACACAAGGACATACTGGACCCTGTGAGCGTGTTGACCACAGGATACCTGGAAACCGTGCCGGATACCAAACACACATACCCGGTTGTCTTTGGTCCCTTGGTTTTTATGCCCAAATTCCACAAAAAGGTGGACAAGGGACTGTTTTTCCTGGCTGACAACAGGTCAGGGGCAAGCGTGGTGGATTCCAGGATGACCGGTCCCCTGCCCAAAAAGGCGGTTCTGGGCACTCCGATCGTGGTGCTGATGACGCTGTCACCAAAGGGACGCGTGAGTTTCAAACGCAGCGGTATCAGGCCGTGGCCATGAGTAAGAGAGTTTTTCGGAAGGATATGGACCTGATAAAAACGGCGGAATCGTGACAAAAACAGGCCACAGGTCCGAGGTGTTGTGGGTTTCGACGCTGTATTTTGCGGAAGGACTGCCCTTGATGCTGGTCAGGTACCTGGGCGGTGTGTACCTGACGGACATAGGGGTCAAGGAAACCTACCTGGGCCTGTTGAACCTGCTGGGCCTGCCATGGATCATCAAGTTTCTGTGGGCTGCGGGCATCGACTTGAGTTCCACCAAGCGCAGGTGGCTGCTCGCCATGCAAATGGCCATTGCCGCGGCTGCCGTGCTGATGGGGATCGCCACCGTGTTCGGGCCTCCGCCTGTGCGTGCCGGGGCCGTAGCCGCCTACAGTCACATGCAGGATATGGCGATTACGGTTTTTGTGGGTCTGCTGGTGGTCACCGCGTTTTTATCAGCCACCCACGACATCGCGATCGACGGCTTTTATATGGACGCCATCCAGGACCCGAGTGAACAGGCGGCTTACACCGGACTGAGGGTCACAACCTATCGCCTGGCCGTGATCTTTGCCAAAAGCGTGTTGGTGGGTATGGCGGCCTTGTTTTCCTGGGAATCGGCATTCTGGGCCGCCGGGCTAAGCCTGGCGGCATTGTGGGCGTTTCACGTGTTTTATTTGCCCGTGCCACAGAGACCTGCCACGCGGGAAACGTTCAGCATGTCCGCGTACATCGATTCCTTTGTTTCGTATCTACGGCAGGACAAGGCCTGGTGGATGCTGCTGTTCGTTGCCACGTACAAATTGGGTGACGAGGTACTGTTTTCCATGAATACCCCGTTTTTGATGCGTGAGGTGGGCCTGACCAAGGCGCAATTGTCCTGGATTGCAGGGATCGTGGGCACGGTATTCTCCATTGCAGGGTCCCTGATTAGTGCCTGGTCCATCAAGCGATTCGGACTGAAGCGCGCCATCTGGCCTTTGACCCTTATGATGAACCTGAACATATGGGCGTACATCTTGTTATCCCTGTTCTTGCCTGACCCCAATACATGGGTGGGACTGGGCATAGTCGCGGCCGTACATGCCTACGAGCAGTTTGCATCCGGTCTGGGTAATGCGGTTTTGATCGTGTACATAATGAGGACCTGCCTGCCTCGATTCAAGGCCTCGCATTATGCCATTGCCAGTGCGCTTGCGGGCATCGGTGGTGTGGTGATCGGCAGTTTCAGCGGTGTGATCGTGCACGTTTTTGGTTATACGGACCTGTTTTTGCTGTCGTTTGCCGCCGCCGTACCCTCCATGGTGGTATTGTATTTCCTGGGCGTACCCGAGCCCAGGACGTAGGTTAAGCACAAGGACGGCAGCAGTGGCCGTTGGCCGCGGCCATGTGGGGCCGGCATCCTGCCGGCCTTTTCCGTGACCGTTGACCGTGGCCGTGACCGTTGACCGTGGCCGTGACCGTTGACCGTGATACATCAGTCCGGTTTTCCGGACTGCTCCGGACTGATAGTCCGGATTGCCGGACTGCTCATCTTCATGATCAATTATTCATTATGGTGTAACCTATTGATGTGACAGCATTATTGCCTTTCGTATGCGTTTTGGCACATCCCTTGCATCTATGCCATTTTGTCCCTTTCGGGACGTTTGACAGGGCGACCGCGGTGGTCAAACAGCGCGCGCGGGGTTTAACCCCACAGACCTTTGGTGGTGGAACAGGTCTGTCCCCGGACCTGAATTTGGCTCGGCG
>WGCQ01000180.1 GCA_015493765.1 Deltaproteobacteria bacterium | reverse complement strand
GTGTTGGAAATTAACCCGATGACCGTGGCCGAGGCCGTGGAGCGCAGGCGGCCTCGCCTGCTTGTTTCGCGGGCGTCTCGCCCGCCTTCGGTTGACCGTGGCCGTGGTTTGCAGATGGGCCGCTTGCGGCGTACTCCCTAAGGCCGCAGGCCGTGACAACGAGCCGTAAGGCGAAGTTTCACTGCCGAATTTGGTCAGGTAATTTGGGATACATTAAGCCGGTTGCCTCACGTTTGTAAAATGGTTAGACTGTAGCAGGCATGGGAGGCATGTGATGAAACACTTTTTGCTGTTGTGGACGATGTTGGCCGTGTTGGTGGGTGTGGCTGCACCGTCGGTGCTGGCTTCGGGCGAGTGTGGCCTGGTGCACAATACGGACATGCGTTACCTGTGCCGTGGTGACTGCGGCCTGATCCATGATTCGGATTTGCGTTATTTTTGCCGCAAGGACTGTGGCCTGATCCACGATTCTGACCTGCGTTCGTATTGCCGTGGTGACTGCGGCCTGATCCATGATTCGGATTTGCGTTATTTTTGTCGCAAGGACTGTGGCCTGATCCACGACTCTGACCTGCGTTCGTATTGCCGTGGTGACTGCGGCCTGATCCATGATTCGGACATGCGCTATATGTGCCGAGCCATGTCCAGGTTCCCGGGTAAATCTTTTTTGCACAGGCCCAAATTACCTACCGACTTTAGTCAGGTAATTTGGGACAAATAGCCAGGTTTACAAACCTTTCAGGAAAGGGTTGTGCAGCCTTTCGTGGCCTATGGTGGTGTCACCACCGTGTCCTGGCAGGACCAGCGTAGTATCGTCCAGGGCCATAAGGTGTTGCTTGATGCTGTGAAGGATTTGTTTCCGGCTGCCTCCCAACACATCGGTTCGACCGATTCCCTCGCGGAATAATGTATCACCGGATAGCAGGATGTCGCGTTCACCGGAAATGAGTACACAGATGCTGCCTTTGCTGTGGCCTGGTGTGTGCAGCACCTTCATGTGAATGTCATCGTGCGTGATCACCTCGCTGTGCTCCAGGAAATGGTCCACGGGTGGAACATCCGGCACTGGTTGCGAGAACAACCTGGCCTGGGTGTCCAGGTGCGTGTAAAGGTTTTGGTCCGCAGGGTGCATCATAACTTTTAAATCCCCAAAAGCCGCTTTCAATGCGGGCAGACCGCTGACGTGGTCGATGTGTGCGTGGGTCAGAATGACGGTTACCACAGGGACCCTGTTCCCTTGCAGCACCTCCATCAACAGGCTGCCGTCGCTGCCCGGGTCCACTATCACGGCCCCCTGGTCGGTCTGTGCCGGTATCAGTACAAATGTGTTTTCGTAAAACGGTTCCACTGGGAAGTGCAGTAATCTCATTTGTCTCTCAAAAATATGGCAAGTTTGGGTCCGTCCGGGGTGATGGTGACCCTGGACCAGTAAGTGACATCGTGCATGCCCCTCATGCCGTCCAGAAATACGGCGCCGTCGAACATCTGCGATATGAATTCGATGTTGCCGGTATTCAAGGTACCACCCAGCAGTCGGTGCCTGGTATTGTCGAGAGGGGACTTGAAATCCTCCCTTACCCGGTATTGCATGCCTGTCTCACCGGTTTTCAGCAATTTACCGCCTGCGGACAGTATGGCTCCGGACGAGCCAGCGGCAGTGGATACCCACACCCCGGATGAGCGTTGCGTTTCCTGTTGATTACCTACTATGATGGTGTAGCGGGATGTGGCAGCAGGGTTTTTGTGGGCAAACAGCACCTCGTTCAGTGCGGGAAAGGATATCTGTGCCCCATCCACCATGACGTTCAATCTGACCAGTTCTATGGGGCTAATCCGGTCGTGTTTGATCGCATCCAACACCTCTGCCAAGCCCGTTATATCCGTGTAATGAAACCTGCCTACACTGGTATGAGGCGAGGAATTGACCCCCAGCAAAGGGATATGATGCAGAAACCTTGCGTAATCCAGCATTGTGCCATCGCCACCCACCACCACGGCCAGGTCAAAAGCAGCCTCCTCGACCTGTTCCGGCCTTGTTATTACCTCGTACGCCAAACCCTGTTTTTTCAGTGTCTGCAATGTGAGCCTGCGGGCCTGCAGTGTGTGTTCGTGGCTTGAGAAGACCTGCCTGAATGCAGGGGAATCCTTGCCGTGAACGGACAGCAGTTCTTTGAATTCCTTTCGTCTGCTGAAGCGCTCCAGCAACGTCCTTTTCATGCACACCAGTATGGTATCCAGTTTCATCGGCAAGGATCCTAACATAAAAGCGTGGAATTTGTCATCTGGGCAACAATCTCCCAAATTACCGGACTAAATTCGGCAGTCGGGTACCACAATCGGTCCATCTGATTCGTCATTCTCATCCATTTGATGCTCGACATACCGATAGTATGAGGGTGTTACAAAGTCGTTATGTGACCCAACGCACAATTTGTCCTGTATCATAACATACTGAATTCACACAATATTCGTAGGGGAGGGTTCCAAACCCGCCCTGAAATTGCCATCAAATCAACCCCCTCGGTACGCCTGCGCTCAAATTTGAAGATAATTTGGGGAGTTTCCCGATGGCCTGTCAAATTTGGGTTTTATCGGTTGTCAAGTGGCCAAAAAACTGGTAGAATCATACAGAATTTTTGGAGGAAGGCGAATGAGGCTTTTTCCCGGTAAAATCCCAGAAATTGCAGAAGAAATAGTGGATGTCTTGCTTTCCAAGGACCTGATCGATGTACAGCAGGACCTGAAGGAAGAGGTGCGGCTGGACGTGGAATCCGTACTGAAGGAATACCTGCGTACAGAGCGTGAAATCACGGAAAAGGCCAAGGACATCCTTGCAAAAAAGGGCGAAAACTATTCGCAACTGGGTAAAATAAAGGCCATTGAGGCCCAGAAGCGTGGTTTCGGACTGGGTGATATGGCAGTCGATTACATCATCAAGCAGATCATCGAAATTCTGTTTATCAGCAAGAACGTGGACGAGGTGTTTGGCGAGGACAACGAGATTACAGCGGTTATTGCACCGGTCCTCCAAAAGCACATGGGCATGGACAACGACCTGGATATGGAAATTCGTAAACGGATCAAAAACTTACAGGAAGGTACTCTGGAACGCGACATCGAGTACCAGAAACAACTTGCTGAACTCATGAAATCCAAAAAATTGTGACGGATGCCTATGAAACCCGTATTGGGATTCTCAGGGGGCATCCACCTTGCTGGCACCAACTTGAACCTGGACGCGCCGTCCAGTCGGCGCGTGTCAGTAATCACCCACGCCTCGGTAAAGGGGCTCAGGAAAAAGGCCCAGGTCGTGATTACGCCACAGATGCTGGCCGTGACTGGCAGGCATAAGCAACTCAAGGTGTTGCCTCTGAACTTTGGCAAGGCCATGGGCCTTGGAAAGATTGAGCTGAAACTGTATCCATCGGGCTTTTCAAAAGGCTCCAGCATTGTTTTGATACACGTGGACGGTGTTCGTTACCTGTATGCGGCATTCCTGGGAATGGACCAGCGCAGGAGCACGGCCGAAGTGCCCAAGGTGCCCAGGGCAGACGTCCTGATAGTACGAAATGCAGGCGGTGCATTCCATAACAAGAACCTGTCCGCAATCCGGGCCATTCGCCATGTCATGCCGCAAATCGAGCAAAGCTTGTCAGTACACAATTGTGCCCTCGTGTTGACCCCCATGCACCAGGATGCAGTGGAACTGGCGCTGGCACTGCGTGGCACAGGCCTGAGGGTGTTACTGCACAAGTCGATCCTGCATTTCGCGCAGAAATTGGGCATGCCTGGATTCAATTCGGTACGCGTGGCACCGGGGCAAAGGCATCGCTCTGCCGTGGTCCTGTGGCCGGCATGTTTGGCCGAATCCCCTGTGATTGCAGGCTTTTCCGGCCCCAGGTTTTACCTGCCAGGTTCCACAGGCGATATCGAGGTGCCGTTCAGCGGTATGATCGACCCATGGCGCCTGGTAAAACTGGCCAGGTTGTCACAGGCCGGACAAGTTGCCGTGATTGGTGCCCTGTCCCAAAAGGCCGAGTCCATGTTGAAAAAGGCAGGCATTGCATTTCATACCTGTATGCCGCCTGCCCAGCCTGACCTGCCGTTTTAACCGCTATCTATGCAGGTACACGGCCATGTCCAGTCCCAAAAACCAGTATTTCCTGTGACTCAGATTGTGGTTGTAACCTATGTCGAACCCTACCCATTTGCTGATATAGCCCAAACCCGCACCAATGATTTTGGCGTTCATGACCCTGTTCCAGTTAAAGCCCAGGCGAATTGCAAATCCGTGTGTCAAAAATTCGCTGCTGAAGGCGTAACTGGTGGTCACGGAGGACTTGGAATCAAAATCAAATATGATGTCCGTGTCTATGTTGACGAATTTATAGGTGGCGCCAGTGCCTATTTCCAGGCGTCTGGGAGTGGTCTTGCCCAGGCGTCTCAGGTTGCGTACCACGACTGCGCTATGAAACACACCAGATACCGTCACCTGGGTCCCAGCAACGAATGTCAGACCCTTGTCCGCACCGGGATTCGGACCGAAATCCTGGTGCCTGTAATCAAAAATTACACCCACGGCACCCCGGATTCTTTTGTTACCGAACCTGCCTGCAACAGCGCCTCTGAACGTGTGCGTCCTGGTCTGGTAAGGTGCTCCGTAACAATAGGTAAAGGAATATCCAAGCCCTCCGGCTATCATGGAATTCGTCTTGGTATCCACTATTGATAGGCGCATCGTGTGTGCCTTGGCACCGCCTGCAAAGGCATAACCGGCATTGATCGCGTATTGGGACACCATTAACATGCCTGCCGGGTTATAGTACAAGCCCGTGGTCCCCATGGAAATCGCATCCACGGCACCTGCCAGGCCCACGGCCCGCATAGGTTGTCCGGTCAATCCAGGCAGGAATGCCTTGCCGCCCAGCCATGCCTGTGCCCATGCCTGGTGCGCTGCAAGCAGCAGCGTTATGGTCAGTAACAAGGTCGCTGTTTTCTTCATGTCGCGTCCTTCGTAAGGCTGGCTTAGTATAATGCACCCGGGCGTATGTTTCCAGTAATTGTCGGTAGTACAGGTTGGCCGTGGCCGAGACCGTGGTTTCCGGTTACAACGGGTGTCCTCCTGAAAGCAGCCGCAGGCTGCGTCCTGATACCCGCCACCAGGATCCAGAGTCCGTGACCGTTGATCGTGCTGAAAACAGTCCGGTTTTCCGGACACCCGGTCCGGATGTGTCCGGTTTTCCGGACTGTTCATTTTCATGGCCAAGTATGCATAGTGGTGTAACCTATTGATGCCACGGCATGATTGCATCAGGTATGAGTTTTGGCACATACCTTGCAAATGAAACAGTGTCCCGATTGGGACGTTTGACAGGGCGACCGCGGTGGTCAGACAGCGCGCGCGGGGTTTAACCCCACAGACCTTTGGTGGTGGAACAGGTCTGTCCCCGGACCTGGATTTGGCTCGGCGTGCCGGCGGGGGAGGGCCCATGCGTTAGCCCGCCCTGCGTCCTGGTGCCCGCCCCCAGTGGCCGTGACCGTGACCGAGGATCGTTGGCCGTGGCATGGACAACGAGCCGTCAGGCGAAGTTCCACTCCCGATTTTAGACCGGTAATTTGGGGGATGCACAATCGCATCTTAACAGGAAATATGCTAAAGTATAAACATGAACGAGCAAGTAAAAATACTTGTCGATATCTCAAAAATCAACCTTGAGCAAATTGAAATCCTGCTGGAGCAACTCGGTTTTCAGGTGGTGCATAACCATGAAGAGGTGTTAATCCTGAAGCAGGTTCAAGTCAATGCGGATTACAAGGCTTTGAACAGACTGGATTTCGTGGTATCAGTGGAACCGATGCACCAGTTCAAGGCGCTTGAATACCTGAAACGTACCTTTACACTGGGTGAGTCAGAGATCGGCAAGGAGTTCGCCGTGATTGCAGGACCCTGTGCAGTGGAGTCCAGGGAACAGTTGTTCAATATTGCACACGAAATCTTTCAGCAGGGACTATCCTTGTTGCGGGGGGGCACGTTTAAAATCAGGACCAGTCCCTATGCATTCCAGGGGCTTGGGATGGATGCGTTGCAGATGCTGAGGGATGTGGCAGACCGCTACCACATGGCGATTGTATCCGAGGTGGTGGATCCTCAACATGCCAGGCTGGCTGCTCCGTACATCGACTGCCTGCAAATCGGTTCCAGAAATATGCACAATACAGCGCTTCTGAGGGCTGCTGCTGCCACACGTAAGCCCATATTGCTGAAACGGGGGTTTGCCTCCACGATAGAGGAATGGCTGTACGCGGCCGAATACCTGGCTCTCGAAGGGGCCAGGGAGGTAATATTCTGTGAACGCGGGATCCGTACCTTTGAGCCATCCATGCGGTTTACACTTGACCTTGCGGGCGCGGTCCTGTTGAAACAAAGGACGGGCTTGCCCGTGTTCATAGACCCCAGTCATGCCACAGGTAATCCCAATCTGATTACCCCGTTGGTCCTGGCAGCCAGGGCTGCAGGACTGGATGGGGTGATGGTCGAGGTACACGAAAATCCTCTTGTAGCCTTGTCAGACGGTGCCCAGGCCCTGGATTTTCCGTCCCTGGAAGATATGCTGCATGCACTGGACTCCTTGTCCGTTTGAGCCTTGGCCTTGCTACAGCAGGCCTTCCAGCACGCCCAGAGCCGCATCCAGGCGGCCGAATGGCGGCATTACGTATATGCCCTGCACCCGGTCACGAAATTCGTCGATCATCTCGCGTGCAATTGCAATACCTTCAGCCCTGGCCCTGGGCCCTTTATTTGCAAGGCGCATCCTGCGCATCACCTGGTCAGGAATGTGTACGCCAGGCACCTCGTTATTCATAAATTCGGCATTCCGGTAGGACGCCAAAGGCCACACCCCCATCAACAACGGCACGTTGATCCCCTTGATTGCCCTTAGGAATCGCTCCATGGTGGTGTGGTCAAATACAGGCTGAGTCATGATGAAATCCGCACCGGCCTCGACTTTCTTAAACAAACGCTCTATTTCCTTGGTGAAATCAATGGCCCCGGGCTCGGCGCCGCACCCCTTCACGAAACTCGTCTGGCTGCCGATTGCACGACCCGATGGTTCGATACCCATGTTTAAATCGGCGATCAGGCGGAGCAGTCCTACGGAATCCAGGTCGTACACCGTTGTCGCTTCCGGGTAATCGCCCAGTTTGGACGGGTCGCCCGTGATCACCAGCAGGTTGCGGATGCCCACCGTGTACATCCCCAGTAGATCGGCCTGTATGCCCAACAGGTTACGGTCACGCGTGGTAACGTGTACAATGGGCTCCACGCCCTTGTCACGCAGGACCAACGCCAATGCTGACGGCGACATGCGTGCAGATGCCCTGGGACCGTCAGCAATATTTACGAAACGGACCCCGTGGCTGACCAGGTCCTCCACCCCGTCCAGTATAGGTCCGATGTCCAGTCCTCGCGGCGGGTCCAATTCGATGCTCACCACGAATTCTTTTGTAAGGGCCGTACCAAATGCCGAGCGTTGTTCCAGCGGCATTTCCTCCATGGGTTCGGAAACAATGACTCCCCGCACCGGTTCTCGCGGTGTCACCCTGGAAACGCCTGGAGTCCGCATCTTCAAGGCCTGGGCCATGCGCCGGATATGCTCCGGTGTGGTCCCGCAACAGCCGCCAACTATCCTCACGCCCAGGTCGATATAGCGCCTTGCATATTCCGCAAAATAGTCAGGATTGGCCATGTACATGACCCGGGCGTCCACCTGCCTGGGGATCCCTGCATTTGGTTGGGCCATCAATATTCGGTCCTCGCCGGTCATGTCGGCTACCACATCGTACACCTGAGCCGGCCCAATGCCGCAATTGGACCCGATCACATCCGCGCCCCACTCCAGCAGCAATTGCGCCACCCTCTGTGGGTCGGAGCCGTCGGCCACATGCAGGTCATCATCAAAACTCATCATTGCAATGACGGGCATGTCCACTTGTAATTCGTGGATCGCCTCAATTGCCATGCGGATTTCTGCCGGGTGCCTGAACGTCTCGAGTACAATCACATCCACGCCGCCCTCCAGCAGCACGGCGGCCTGCTCCCGGAACACGTTGCGCAGTTTGTCCATACGGTCGCTGTGGTACAGGTCGGGCACCATGCCTGTGGGTCCCATTGAACCGGCGACCAACACGTCATCCCCTGCCGCCTCTTTGGCCAGTTTTACACCACTGAGGTTGATCTCACGCAATTTCTCGTCCAGCCCGAACTTGGCCAGCCTCACCCTGTTCGCCCCGAAGGTATTGGTCTGGAGTACCATGGCACCGGCCTCCACGTAGCCGTTATGTACCCTGCTGACCAGTTCCGGATTGGACAGGTTGGTTGATTCGAATGACCGGTTGATAAAAATCCCCATGTTATACAACATGGTACCCATGGCCCCATCGAACAGGATAGGACCCTTTTCCAACAATTCCCTGAATCTATTCGTCATGCGTACCCCGTGTATTAAATCATGATTCCCTGTGGCTGCGCGCCGTTAACATCAATCCGGCAGTGATCAGGATTAACAAAAACAACGAGCCGCTGCCTGAAGGCTGTCCCGGAATAGTGGTGGCGCATTGAAACGGAGGTTTTTCGTTTTCCGCATTTTCTGAGGACACTGATTCGGCCTTTTCGGCCTGTGACCCGGGACAATCCGCAGGGTACAGGCTTACAATCGCCTTTTCATCGTCATCCGCGAGGGTGCGCCAGGATGTATCACCGGCATGCGGCCATGCGCCTGCCATGGTTGCGTCCTGTACCGTGGAATCTGCCAAGCCTATCATATAACCTATCTGATGCATGGCAATACCAACCAGGTCATACTGCCAGGACCTGGGGTCCACGGAAAACTGCACGTTCTGGGATATGGGAAACACTATATCCGCCTCCTGGATCGTCTTGTTCGTATCCGGCAGTATCAACGTACGGCCCATACTGCCTGGTGCACCGTCATAAACAGGCGGATACGCAAACGACACCACGTTGTGTCCGTCCCTGCGCGCCCCCTTTGCATTTACGAAGCCCCCGAACTGGAAGCGTACTGCCGTACACCTGCCATTCCACCGGGCATTCTGCCACGCGTCAAATGCCTGCTGTAAGGCGGTCCGCAACTGGTCACGGCTAATGTTGGACAGCGGATAGGAGGAATTGTCCAGATACCAGACTATTGGGAAACGGGACCACTTGTAGCCACTATAACTGTAAGCCATGGCTGCATTAGCGCACATGGATAACACACCCAATACCACGAATATTTTTAAACGGTTCATCACGACCTCCATCGGGATTATACCACAACATGCTGGTTGTATGCCTTTTAATGATGATGCATTTGTGGACCTGACGAGCGTTATTGTTTTGACGTTGCCTCAACTTGATCAGAGTCAGGAAATCACGATTTAATACGATTACCCCTTTATTTCAGACGTGGCATGTGTTAATAGAAATCCGGGCTTTTTGAGGTGGAAGATGGGTGACAAAAAACGAGTAATCATTATCCAGCCCGATGCCGGTATGCTGGCACGGGCTGTGAACGTGTTGCAGGCCGCCGGTTGGGAAGTGTTGTCTTTTGACCGGGTGGATGCGGCGATCAATGCCATGGGTGCGGACTACGATGCCTTTGTGCTGGCAGTCGGGCCTTTTTGGTACGATGCGATTGCATTGCTGAAGGCCGCAACCATGCTGAATCCCCGGGCCAACGTGTTCGGTTGGCTGCCTGAGCCGATGGACAAGGTCGAGGACCAGTTAAAGGCCGCCGGCATTGGTGTGGTATTGGGTTCCGATGACATGGCCAAGGCCCTGAAAGAGGCGCCGATACGCGAGGTTACTACGCCCCTGCCCGATGCGGAAACCGGTTTTTCCGGCTACATGCTGGCCAGGGCTGCGGACGGGCTCCATGCACCGGCACTATTCAACGCCCTGATGTCTGGGGGCGCTGCTGTATGGGCGCTGCAGGACCCGAACTGGCACATGATCGCACGCGTGCAGGCCGGTGACCAGGCCGCGGTGCAGGCAAAACTGGATGCACTGGCCAAAACCGAAGGCGTGGATGCGTCCGAGGCCTTCATATTCCCGAACAGCACGGACAAGGTCGTAAATGCACTGCTGGGTGCCAGGCGGGCCACGATTGAGGCGATTAGTTTTGCATTCGCCCGGGTCCGGTTGCTGGACCCGGACAACATGGGCGTCAAACTGGCGATGTGTCCGGGCGTGACCAGCGTGTCAGTGGACGGCAAGTATGCGTTGATCCAGTTGGCTGGTGTTTCCCTGCCCATACTGCAGGACACCCTGGAGCACGGCGTGTATGCCTTGCCCCAGGTCCTTGGTGTGGACCTCTTTGCAGGCCTCAATATCCTGGAGGTGGAGTAAGTCATGGCAAAACCGGATGAAAAACTATCCCCTGTGAGTACCTTCCTGTGGGAAGGCCACTCCACCAGGGACTATGTTATTAAATTGATGCAGACCTCGCAGGCCGAGTACGGCTACATCCCGAAAAAGGTGATCAAGGATATCAGTGCGGCCACGGGCACGCCCGAGACGGATATCTATGGAATCATCAGTTTTTACAAGCAGTTCAGGCTGGAGAAGCCGGGCCGTCACGTGGTCAAGGTGTGCGATGGTACCGCGTGTCACGTGAGCGGTTCGAACATGCTGATCGACCAGATCGAGGAGGATTTCGGTATCCGGCCTGGTAACACCACCGAGGACGGCGTGTTCACGGTGGAGGCGGTTGCCTGCCTGGGTTGTTGCAGCCTGGCGCCTGTGGTCATGATCGACGGCAAGGTGTACGGCAAACTGGATGCCAGCAAGGTCAAGCGGTTGATGAAGCGAATCCACCGCAAGACATTGAAGGAAATGAAGGCTGAACAGGAATCGAACTGAGTCGGAGGAAAGATGCAAAAGATATACGTTGGTATGGCCACCTGCGGCGTCAGTGCAGGGGCCGACGCTGTTTATGACCGGCTCAAGGAGCTGATTGAAAAGGAAAACCTGCCCTTTGAATTGCAGGAAACCGGCTGCATCGGGCTGTGCGCCAGGGAGCCGATCATCGAGGTCAGGGACGAGGACAAGGGCGAATCCGCATTCTATGTCCAGGTGGACCCGAAAAAGGCCGAGGCGATCGTGCAGGCCCACCTCGAGGGCAAAAAGGCCGATGAATACCTGATGGACGAGGCCGAGTACCAGCAATACTACGGCAAACAAAAAAAGATCGTGCTGCGCAACAGCGGCCTGATCAACCCGCATAGCATCGAGGACTACATGGAGCGGGACGGCTACAAGGCCATTGAAAAGGTGCTGACGTCCATGACCCCGGAACAGGTGATCCAGGAGATGCTGGATTCCGGTTTGAGGGGCCGTGGCGGTGCAGGCTTCCCGACAGGGCTGAAGTGGAAGTTTGCGAGGGCTGCCAAGGGCGAACCCAAGTTCCTGGTGGTGAACGGCGACGAGGGCGACCCCGGTGCATTTATGGACCGTACCGTGCTGGAATCGGACCCGCACAGCGTGATCGAAGGTATGCTGATCGGGGCGTATGCAATCGGTGCCAGCCGCGGTTACGCGTACATCCGTGCCGAGTATCCCAGGGCGGTGCGGCATTTCAACGAGGCCATCGAGCAGGCCAGGGCGCATGGTTTCCTGGGTGAAAATATCATGGGACACCAGGGATTCAATTTCGACCTGCGGGTCAAGGAGGGCGCCGGCGCCTTCGTGTGCGGCGAGGAAACGGCCTTGATCGCATCGATCGAGGGCTACCGCGGAGTGCCCAGGACCAGGCCGCCGTATCCTGCGAACCACGGCCTGTGGGGCAAGCCCACGAACATTAATAACGTTGAAACCTTTGCAAATATCCCGTGGATCATCCTGAACGGGGCCCAGGCGTTTGCGTCCATGGGCACGGAAAAGAGCAAGGGCACCAAGGTGTTCGCGCTGGCGGGCAAGTCCAAGCGCACCGGACTGGTGGAGGTGCCCATGGGCATCACGATCAACGAGGTGGTGATGGACGTGGCCGGCGGCATCGTGGACGACGGCAAGTTCAAGGCCGTGCAGATGGGCGGTCCGTCCGGCGGGTGCATACCGGCCAGACTGGGCGACACGCCGATCGATTACGAAAAGATCACGGCGACCGGCGCGATCATGGGCTCCGGCGGTATGATCGTGCTGGACGACAAGACCTGCATGGTCGAGGTGGCCCGGTTCTTCCTGGAATTCACGCAAAAAGAGAGCTGCGGCAAGTGCATACCGTGCCGCGTGGGCACCAGGCGCATGCTGGACATCCTGACCCGGATCACGGAAGGCAACGGCGAACCCGAGGACCTGGATACACTGGAAAGTCTGGCAAAGGTGATCAAGGACCAGGCCCGTTGCGGACTGGGTCAGACCGCGCCAAACCCGGTGTTGACCACGTTGAAGTACTTCCGCGAGGAGTACGAGGCACACATCTACCAGAAGAAGTGCCCCGCCCACCAGTGCCTGCCCCTGGTCACGTTCACGGTGGACCCGGAGAAGTGCACGGGCTGCACCCTGTGTGCCCAGTCCTGTCCCAGCGACACCATCACGGGCGCGCCCAAACAAGTTCACTATATCAACCAGGAAGGGTGCATCCACTGTGCAGGTTGCTTCAGGGTATGCCCGGATGATGCGATTATCATGGATTGACGGAGGAATCGATGGCAATAAAGGTAAACATAGACGGTAAAGAGGTCGAGGCCAGGGAAGGTCAGACCGTTTTGGACGTGATCCGGGAAAAACACCTGGGATTCATACCCACGTTGTGCCACAGCCCGAAATTGAACCCGATCGGCGCGTGCTCGCTGTGCGTGGTCGAGATCGAGGGCATGCGTGGATTGCCCCTGGCATGTACGACCAAGGTCCAGGACGGCATGAAGGTGACGGCGCACAACGACCGGCTGGAAAACATCCGCAAGACCGCGATCGATTTGCTGTTGTCCAACCACAACGCGGACTGCATCGCACCGTGCCGTCTGAATTGCCCGACCGGCGTGGATGTCCAGGCATACCTGCGGCTGGCAAAACTGGGTGAATTCGAACGTGGGCTGAACCTGGTGCGTGAAAAGAACCCATTCCCCGCGTCCGTAGGCCGCGTGTGCGTGCGTTACTGCGAACTGGCGTGCCGCCGCCAGGAGGTGGATGAACCCATATCGATCAACATGGTCAAGCGCTACCTGGCGGACCATGCCTTGGAGACGCCGTTTCCCGAGCCACCGGCGCTGATCGAGGGCAAGACCGTGGCCATCGTGGGCGGCGGTCCGGGCGGACTCAGCGCGGCGCACTACCTGAGGCAGCAGGGGATCGGCTCCGTGATCTTCGAGGCCCACGAGAAACTGGGCGGCATGATGCGTTACGGTATACCGGATTACCGCCTTCCCCAGGAGGTTCTGGACAAGGAAATCAACCACATCCTGTCGCAGGGCGGGATCGAGGTACGGACCGGCGTGAGGCTGGGCAAGGACATCACGTTGTCCGAGTTGCATGCCAGGTATGACGCCGTGTTCCTGGCATTGGGTGCCCAGGGATCACGGGGATTGCGCATACCGGGCGAGGATTTGGAGGGCGTGCGGCCGGCCTTGGACTTCCTGATCGAGACCAAGAAAAAAGGCCTGCCCAAACTGCACGGCAAGGTCGTGGTCCTGGGCGGTGGAAACACGGCGATCGACGTATGCAGGACCGCCATGCGTGCCGGTGCGGACAGCGTGCACGTGTTGTACCGTCGCACGGAAAAGGAGATGCCCGCTGACCACTACGAGGTGGAGGAGGCCCGTGAAGAGGGCATTGTGTTCGAATTCCTGCAGAGCCCGGTGGAATTGATTGGCGAAAACGGTCGGCTGAAGCAGGTCAAGATGCAAAAGATGGAATTGGGCGAACCGGATGAATCCGGCAGGCGTCGTCCCGTGCCCATCCCGGGCAGTGAATTCCTGGTGGATGCGGACTACTGCTTTGCAGCGATCGGCCAGGTCACGGACCTGGGCAACGCGGTGGACGACGGCGAAATCAAGGTGCCCGTGACCCGGTGGCACACCATTGCAACCATCGATGAGTACGGCAGGACCGCCCTGCCGTGGCTGTTTGCAGGCGGCGACGTGGTACTGGGACCGGCTGCGGTGATCGATGCGATCGCACACGGCCGCAAGGCTGCGCTGGCCATGGCGGAAGTGGTGAAGGGCCGCAAGGTGATCAATCGCTTCAACGTGGACCAGGAAAACGTGTTCCTGTCCACCAAGGACTCGTTCGGCGGGCTGCCGGAGTATGAAACCGCGGCCATACCAAAGGGTAAGCGCAACTGGTATCCTGCCAGGGATCCGAAGGAGAGGGCACGTAATTATCATTTGGAGGTCCAGTTGCCCCCCACGGACAAGGCTGCCCAGGAGGAGGCATCCAAGTGCCTGTTCTGCGGGTGTGCGGATTTTGATGAATGCGAATTGCGCTATTTGGCGGACACGTACAAACTGCCCAAGCCCACGTTCAAGGGCGACTCCCCCAGGCGGCCCATTGAAAAACGCAACCCGTATTTCGAGATCGACCCCAATAAGTGCGTGCTGTGCATGAGGTGCGTGCGTTACTGCGACGAGTACATGCACGTGGACGCCCTGGCATTCAAGGACCGCGGTTTTGACACCCAGGTCGTGTTCCAGGCCGGGGATTTCGACGAGAGCGTGTGCACCGGGTGCGGCAACTGCACCGAGATCTGCCCGACCGGTGCGATCCTGCAAAAGGACGACTTCGATATCATCACGCCGATCAAGCACGATACCAATGCCACGGTGTGCCAGTTGTGTCCTGCGGCGTGCGAGATCAGCGTGCACCAGTACACGGACCGCATGGTATCGGTCAGGTCCCGCAAGTCCTGGGACGGTAATTTCACGGACCTGTGCGGTACGGGGCGTTACGGCAACGCGGTGGTGAAGGACGACCGCCTGACCCGCCCCATGGTGCGCAAGAACGGCGCCCTGCAGGAGGTCGGCTGGGACGAGGCAATCGAGGCCGCTGCCGGATTGATGAAGGGCAAAAACAACGTGGGCCTGCTGAGCCCCTGGGCCACGAACCAGCAGATGGTGGCGTTTTCCAGGCTGATTCGCGGGGCAGGCGGCATGGTGGGCAGCCGCTATGAACTGTACACCGCGGTCGGGCCTGACACCCTGGGCAAGGACAGCGTGCTGGGCCAGGGCAATGCCGAGTACGCGGATATTGATAAAGCGGACCTGATCCTGGTGCTGAATCCCGATGCGGTGCACGAGCAGGAGGTGGTGTGGCATCGCATACTGCGTGCCCGTTACGACAAGGGTGCCCAGTTGATCATACCCTCTGGTTTTACCAAGGGCCTGGCCAGGCATGCTACCACGGATTTCGTAGTGCCCAAGGGCATGGTTTCAGGCATGCTGGCCGGCGCGGTGCAGCACATCTCCGAGGGCTGTGAACACCCGATTGCCGAGCGTATCGAGGACGTGGAGGTCAGCACCGAGATGCAAAGCCTGGGCAACAAACTGTCCGCCCTGTTCAGGGATGCAAAGAATCCGTTGGTCATTTTCGGTGCGGACGGCACGGACAGCGCCTATTCCCAGGACCTGTGGCTGGCATACATGCTGGCCAAGGTGGCCCGGGACGGGGAGCCCAAACTGTTGATCATCCGCCAGCCGTTCAATGCTGCGGGACTGTGGGTGATGGGTGCGACCGAGCGGGCCGAGGCCGCGGAAACGACCTTCGAGGTCCTGCGTGATGCCAATGACGCAACCTTCGTGTTGTTCAGGGATAACCCGTCCGCGGATGCGGAGGACCTGGACCGGGTCAAGAGGGCAAAACACGTGGTCGTGTTCGATACGCATGACAGTGCGTTGCTGGACTATGCGGACGTGGTCCTGCCCGTGACCCTGCCGTTCGAGGGCACAGGCAGCATGGTCAATGCGGAGGGCAAACTGGTGAAATTCAATGCGGGTATCCGTGCCTGGGTGGACCGGGATGCGTTGCAGGTCATGGCTGACCTGGCCTCGAAACTGGGCGTGAAACTGGGCGACATCGATGCAGAGGTCCAGCGGCGTTATGACCTGTTCAAGGCCCGCAACCTGCCTGCCTTGCCCTTTGACGTGGGCGATAAATCCAGGGTTCCAAACATGCTGGATACCTTTGCAAACCGTGCCCGGGTGCATTTCATTGCACGCGGCAAGGCCGTTGCCAAGGACATGGTGACCTGGTAATTGCACGGCCACGGACTCCCGTAATCACAGGCACTGAGGGCGGGTTTGGAATCCGCTACTACACACTGCCACTTCCGACGAAATGACGGGTGGAATCCGTACGAGACTCAAATCTTTGCAAACTGGTTCGGATGTCATTTATTTCATGCCCGCATGCACCTGAAATAAATTTTGAAATGACTTTGATGAGTCGCGGGTCATTTGGTGTATAATACAACGGCTGTAGAGCCTGAAGGATGAAGAATGAAAACATGGCTGAAACTTATGATAGCCAGGACGCTGGCTGGCAGGAGAGGCAGGCTGAAGGATACGGGTTTCCTTGAACAGAGGCATACCGATCCACGACGCAAAGATTTCAATGACAGCATCTATTTTGCAGGCTTATCAGAGGACGGGTTTTCCATGGTTACCCGCCTGTCATTTCGTACGGGCAGGACGCCTGAAAACTGGTTGAAACTGGATATACCCGGTGATGGAGTCTGGGGTTTTGAAAACAGGGCGCTGGAATCCGGAACTGGCTTCAGGCAGGGAAAACTGGCCTATACCTGTATCGAACCTGGGCACAGGTGGAGTATAGAATACGATGGGCCTGTATTTAATGGTGACCGTGAAGCAGGTGTAACACTGGACCTCGAGTGGGTTGGTGATGTGCCGATTGCAGACTTTGAATTGACAGGAACCAACCCTGAGATGGTGGCACACCTGTTGGCAGCCAGGCCCTGGACAGTGGATTTTTTCAGGAATTTGAATGACATACGTACCTTTCATTACGAACAGGCAGGGCGGATCCGTGGCAGTATAACATGGCGGGGGCAGCAACAGACGGTGGATCTGACAGGTGTCCGGGACCATAGTTTCGGGATCAGGCGCTGGGAGCAGTGGTCCAGGCATGCATGGATGGTTGGCAGGCTGGAAGACGGTCGCTTTTTCAATGTTAGCGCAATAGATTACAGGTTTATTGATGACCTTAGGGCTGCTTTTCTGTGGGATGGTAATCAGTATATAACCTTAACGGTCACGCCCTCTACCAGGGAGTTTAACCTGAGGGAGCCCCTGCCACACAATTTGAACTTTTTTGTCCAGATGCCTGACAACAGGATTAGTGAAGTGAGCGTGGATATGCTGAAATTTTTTCCGTTTGTCATGGATGGTATTTACCGCATTCGACAGGCTAAGGCGCTTTTTACATGGGACGGAATTAAGGGAATAGGCATAGCGGAAATGGGTATGCATATGGATAACAGCCATGAAAATTCTCCGTCTTGAGCAGGTAGAGCCTGGGAGCGCGGGAGGCAAGGTTGAGGGATTGCGGTTGTTGCATAGTTGGGGGTTCGATGTACCGCAGACCTTTGTTGTTTCAGGTACGGATTACGATGACAGGGAATTGAAGCATTTTGTTTCATCGTTACCGGAAGGCAAACGATTCGCTGTGCGTTCCTCTGCGTCCGTGGAGGATGGGGGTACGTATTCCTTCGCAGGACAGTTTGAAACCCTGTTGGATGTCGATCCGGGTGAGCCTTTGTTACATGCAGTTAAACAGTGCTTTGATTCTGTTTTGAATCAACGGAGTCAGGCATATAAAGGACATCTAAGCCAGGACGGTGTGGACGTGGTGATGAACGTGATAATCCAGCGGATGGTGGATGCCGAATTTGCCGGGGTCCTGTTCACGGCCGACCCGGTACAAAACAGGCATGACATGTGTGTGCTGAGCATTACCCAGGGCCAGGGTGAGGCGCTGATGTCCGGCAGGCAGGGTGGGCGTACATTCAGGTTTTACAAGCATGATGCCAAGGCCCCTGATGATTTACCCAGGGACTTGTTTTTTGCCCTGGCGCACGGTTCATTGGCAATAGAAAAGAAATTTGGCAGGCCGGCAGACCTTGAATTTGCAGTGGATCGCAATGGCAGACTGTATTGGTTGCAACTCCGACCTGTCACCGGTCTTGTGGACGTGCACATGAACGAACTGGATGACCGTCCCTTGTATCCGAAACCGGTTTATACCCGTGGTAACGTGGGTGAAATGATGCCAGGACCGGTAACTCCTTTGACCGCATCCACCTTTGTCCGTGCTATTGACCTGGGGTTGCAGCGTTTTTACAAAACCTCCGGTGCCGTGGAATCGATCTCAACTGACAACCTGTTTGTTCATAAATTCTACAATCACCTGTTCTTCGAGGTCAACAGTTTGTACCTTATTGCGCAGCATGCCCTTTTGGCCACCAAGGAAAATATTGATTCTTCCGTAGTGGGCGCCGTGGTGCCCGGGATCCGGGTCCACAAGGTGGTATCCTTTCCCAGGGCCTTGCTGAACCTGTTTCGTATGTACCGGTACGTATCAGGAGGTGGGAGGGCGGCCAGGAGACTGCGGAAACTGTACGAGGAATTCAGGCTGGATTGCCCGCAAACGGCGTTGGAGTGCTGGCAGTTAATCGACCGTCATATGGAGGTCCTGTTTCGGGCATATGACCTGCATTACGTATCATCCTCCCAGTCCGGCAGCTATTTCAGTGCCGTTGTCAACATCATCTCCAAGGGAAAAATACCGCGAAACGAACACCAACAGCAGGCTGCCCGGTTTTTTACGGACATCCCGGGTATCGAGAGCGCCCGTGTGCTCAGGGCTATTGATAACCTTGCAGGAAGCCTGGCAAGGATGCCTGGCATTTCACGAAATTTTCTGGATGTCTCCATGGATGACGCACTGTTGTGGTTGCAGCAAAAAGGTCCTGAATCGGTGAGGGAGCGATGGAATGCGTTCTTGGCGCGACATGGCCATAGATGCGTCAGGGAGGCTGAACTCAGGGAAAAGGAATGGGCCGTGGACCCTGTGCCCGTGGTGCAAAGCCTCCAGGCCAAAACCCGTTTATTGCTGTCCGGGGCTGAACAAGACATCCCAGGTAACCATGGACAACATGGGTATGATTTTTCCGGGCTCAACCTGGTACAGCGGCTGGTGTTGAAACTGCTGTTGCCCCGGGCGAGGGTTGCAGTGGCGCGTCGTGAACAGACCAAGGCCTGGGCCGTGGGCGTACAATATCAATTCAAGATGGCCTATCGGGTCCTGTCGAACCTGATGGTACGGGATGGCTTGCTGGCAGACCCGGACCAGGTGTACTTTTTGACCCACCAGGAACTTGGGCATCTGTTACAGGAAAGAAACGGGGATGACTGGATGGAAAAGGCCAATCTTAGGCGTAATCTATATCCCCGGATGCAACAGTTGTCGTTTCCGGACCTGGTTTTCGGGGTTCCGGTACCTTTGGAAACCGCGGACGAGGCCGGAAAAATGGACGGGCAACTGACGGGAATACCGGTGAGCCGCGGCAAGGTGACTGGAAAGGTGCGCATTGTGCGGTCTCAGGCAGACGCCAGGATGTTGCAAAAGGGTGAAATCATGGTTTCCGAGTACACGGACATAGGGTGGACACCATATTACAGTATCATTGGAGGTCTGATTACAGAGATCGGCAGCCCCTTGTCCCATGGTGCAGTGGTGGCCCGCGAGTATGGCATACCCGCAGTGGTAGGTATGAAATCGGCCATGTCCATGCTGAAAAACGGCCAGGAGGTCACACTGGACGCGTATAAGGGCATTGTTCTTAAGGCATCTTGACCGTGTTTATTTGATAAGATTGCCGGACTCGTAAAAAGTTCGATCCTGGTTATTTCTCTAACACTTTGATTTTATCAGACGTGATCTTCCCGGTTTTGATTTGTTACGAATCCATCATTTTCAATACTCTGAAAATAAACTTGCATCGAAAATTCATTCGGCGAAATCTTGACAAAATCTTTTGAATGGGTTAAAAGACTCTCTGTCCTTGTTCCGGCGTAGCTCAGTTGGTAGAGCGGGCGGCTGTTAACCGCTTGGTCGGGGGTTCGAGTCCCTCCGCCGGAGCCAGATTACAACCTGTTAATTTCGGATGTTACATGGGCTCACCTGGGACCGGCGGCATCCAGCCGGTGTTGAAAAAGTAGCCGTTGGAGCGCGGACGTCCTTGTCCGCCTGGTCCCCGGGACTCCTGGACTGGAATAAAAGTTGTTCATTTTTCAATGTGTTATCTTGTATTGCCAAAAAGGGCGGGTTTACACCCGCCCCTACGATCCAATGTCAATTTCATCAAGTCAACACCCGCTTAACCCATTTAAACCAGGAAATACAAGCCTATTGACACGAATAATGCCGTGTAGCCAATTACAATAAATTTCGCAGTAAAGATGGCTACATTATTTGTACCTTCATGTGTTACGTATAGTTTGTAGGCAATCAAGTTTGCCAACGAACCGAACAGGCTGCCAAAGCCACCCGCATTTGAACCCCATAACAAGGCCTGCCAGTTGGATGTGAACTTTGCAAATAATAGCGTTGCCGGAACATTGCTCATGATTTGGCTTGCCAGGGCCGAAAACAGAAAAATATGGCCTGAATGGCTTATTTGAGAGTTCAATATAGCCTTCAGGTTGTCGGTAATACCGAAAAAGAACAGGAAAGTGAACAGTAGTGCATAATCAATGCGCAGGGCCTTTCGGTCGAATGCGAGTGCAAAAAGGATGACCACGACCCCACTTGAAGCAGGCAAAACGCGCAATACTGTTAAAAGAACAACAATGAGCAGCGCCCCATAGATATATGCCTTTTTTTTGTCTATAGCCTGTACTTGACCTTCATGCACGTTATTTCGGATTTTTACAAGCATTGAAGCAACAATCAGCAGGCCCAGAAAAAGCAATGAAAACGGGGCAATTGTTTTTATGAATGTATCGGGTGGAACACCGTAGAACCAGTAAATATACAGGTTCTGCGGGTTGCCAATCGGTGTCAATGCCGAGCCGGAATTGGCTGCTAACGCCTCTAAAACAACAAGAATATCTTTTCGATTGATGTTAAGCGATAACGTAAGCGGCACAATGACTATTAGCGCAATATCGTTAGTCACCAGCATCGACAAAAAGAACGTCGCCAGCACCAGTTTCAAGGGTACGGCCCGGCCCCTTTCCATGCCTTGGGCAATTCTTAATATCACCCCGCTTTTCTGGAAACCATTAACCGCGACAAACAGTACAAACAGGATGAACAATACCTCTGTTTCATTTGCCGAGTAAACCGGGAAGTGTTTTGTATAAAAACTCGTCAGTGCAAAACCGGCACCCGAGGCAATAACCAGCCATTCTTTCAGAACAAAATCAATGAATGTTCCCTGGGGTTTCAATGACGCTCCATTCGATGGCTGACGCCTTTTCAATCCCATTGCACCCTGGGTAATGCACGGCCCGAGCGCTTGATGCCCACGAGCGCCGCACCCAATGCGGTCACGGTTTGCGGGTGTGGTGCGGCCCGGACGCGTGTACCCAGTGCCTCGGACAATGCGTCCACCACGGCCTGGGAATGCATGGGCCCCCCGGTGGCGGCAATGGGCTCCACAACGCCTACCTGGCCGGCCAGGGCTGCCACGCGCTGGGCGATTCCCGCCAAAAGCCCGCGCAGGATCTTGGGTATGGCAACGTTTCGGGACATCAGGCCCACCACCTCGGATTCCGCAAACACCGTGCACGTGCTGGTAATGGGCTGCAATTCGGTTGTCGATTTGGCCTCTTCATCGAAATGTTCGATTGGCACATCCAGCACGCGGCTCATGACCTCCAGGAACCGGCCCGTGCCCGCTGCACACCGGTCGTTCATGGTGAAATCCACGACCTTGCCATTGTTCAGCAGCGCCACCTTCGAGTCCTGCCCACCCATGTCGATCACGGTTCGTACACCGGGGAATACAGCGTTGATCCCCATGCCCAGCGCCGTGATCTCGCTGACCGTGTCAGTGCGGCCATCGAACAATTCCCTGCCGTAGCCTGTGGTGATGATCGCAGCGTCAGGCGCATCGATTTCCCGTGCCATCATGGCGGCAGCGGTTTGCATGTTCGGGGTGGACGGCCTGATGATGCGTTTCAAAATCCTGCCATCCTCGATCAGTACGCCCTTGGTGGCGCTGGAGCCTATGTCCAGGCCCAGGAATTTCATGTTATCACTACTCATCCGTCAACATCTCGAAAAACGGTTCCAGCCTGTGTTTTATGTTATCCAGCGATACCGCCCTGGGGTCGGCCATGTCCCCGTCAATGACCAGTCCGGGCACGCCGGTGGCCTTGGTGACCATCTTTTTTACGGCGTACGCACCCAGTGACCAGCGTTTACACGAGCGATTGGAGTGCAGGATGAATCCGTCGGCCTTGAAATCGCGGACCATGGCGATCAACTTGTTCACCCTGAACATGGGGCCGTGGTTCAGGATGATGTCCGTGTACGACAATGCCATGCTTTCGAAGGGCTTTGCCGGGTCCAGGTGATCGGAGCGCCATGCATCCGTGTAAGTGTCCGTTACCAGGGCGATGTTGTGCTGCATGAAAAATTTTCGCAGCCCCTTGTGCACAGGCCACATCGCAATGTTGTCCCACACGACCCTGGCCCGCTCGCCAGGGACCGACTGCTGACCGTGCCTGCGCCTGTCCTTGATGTCCTGCAACAGTTTTTTGTAAAACCACACCGCCCACCTGGTCCCCCGCAGGGTCACGATGGGATACATGTACACGAATGCATCGAAACTGGTGAAGTACGCGGGTTTCTCCGCACCGAAATGCAGGATTTCGGCCCACAATTTCAATGCCTCCAGGGAGTTTTTTTCCACACGTACCAGGTCGGATTCCTTGAATTTGCGGCCTGTCAGCCCGGCCACCTTTTGCGTCAATTCCTGTAGTTGCGTCTGCACGTATTCGACCTCGGCACGCGTGGGTGGGTTGTCCGAATAGGGTGTGTCCACGAATAAAAAGGGCACGCCGTGGCGCTGCGCAATGATCCGAAACCAGTTTTGCACGGTCCCGCAGATGTTGTTCGAAGCAACCACCAGGTCCGGAGCCGGAATCACGCCGAAAGGGCTCTGCCCGGTGACCTGGCTGCCCAGGTCCACCCTGAAATACGAGCACAGGTCGCGGCTGTAGCGCATGGATTCCGCCTGCTGACACAAGGGTGCGCCCATGCCCTTGGCAGCGCATATCGCAGAGTGATTTTCCGGGTAAAACGGGATCACGCCGAGTGCCAGCAAGGGTTCCACCGGCGCACCCGAGGTCACCCACGCAACCGGACGTCCCAGGGTCTTCAGACCCCGACTGGCCAGCATTTGCCCTGCGATCAACCGTTTCAACCGTTTGCCTGGTGTTGCCATGTTATTCCACTATCTCCAACAGGGTCTGCAACCTGGTGCGTTCCCGGGCCAGCAGACCGGTTTCCTTGTCCGTTTCCACCACAATGCTGTGTATGCCCGCCATCTTCAATTGCTCGATCAATGCGGGCGCCTCGAATGCGTGCGGGTCGCAGAATTTGAACAATCCCAGCACTGCCGCCTGTACGCCACGGTCCAGTGCGGCAGAAACAATGCCCTGGATTCGGTTGCCCGCCGGCGAGACCTTGGTTGGACCGTGTTTTTTGTACACGATGCCGGCACCGATTGCCTCCAGCAGGCCGTCCAGGTCCGGTGGAGGTGGCGTTTCAGCGTCCTGGCAACCTGGGTGCTGCACGGGCCTGGATGCCGCACGCGTGCCTGTTTCCGTGTCATCCAGCACGATCAGGGCACCGAGCCCGGCCAGGTCCTCGATAATTTTTATGTTCGGAAGTTCCGATCCGGACATCAGGACCGGTATCATGCGTCGCTTGTGATCCGGTTTCGGCCAGGGTGCCGCGTCCAGGGCATGCAAAAAGGCCTCGGGCTCCATTACCTGGGCGCTCACAGCCGCCGAGTAGGCGAATACCGGGTCCACCTCCGTGCCCAGTTTCTGGAACATTTCGGACAGGCGCTGCCTGGTGCGCAGCCTGAGTGCGCACGCACCTGCCAGCAGATCGGGGTCGAGCCTGCGGTTGAATGCGTGCTCGGCCTCGGCCACCCAGTGCCTGACCCCGTTGACCGCAAAGTCAACAGCCGCTGGCGTGTCCACGCGTATGGGCATACGCAGTGTAACCACCGGTGTTTCGCATCCGCCCGCGTGCAGCACCCCTGGGATCACATCCTTTGCGTCGCAGTCCGTCACGGCCCCAATCGCTGCAACAGGCAATTCCGAACCGGCCACCACGTCCACGAACGAACGTGCCCTGCTGCACATGAACACCTGCAGCATGGTGTCGGCCCGGTTGTAACGATTGCGCAGGACCGGCGGCAGCCACACGCCGTGAAAACCCATGGCATCCAGCAATTCCAGGGGAAACAACCCTGAAAACGTCAGGGCCAGTTCCCGGGTCGAACCCTTCGCCCATGATTGAAGGTAACCGATCGGGTCCCTGGCTATTTCCAAAAATATTTCGTGCATTCGATTCTCCAACGGCCTGGGCCGTGTTTAGACTTTAGATGGATCGGGCGCTTTGGTCAAGGGGGGGGGGATCAAAAGCTAATAATCCTATCCCGTCAATCCCACCCACCACAATCGTACCAGTAGCCCTATTGTGGTGGTGTATCCGACCTCGGCAAACCTCAATTTACCCTTGCTGTCGTAAATAAAGGTGGTTGGGAATGCGTGTATCCTGAAACGCCTCGCCCACAGGCCTTTTGGATCGTTCAGGACCTTGAAAGCCAGGCCTTTTTGCCTCATAAATGCCTTCAAACTGGAGTTGCCACCCGAATTGACCGCAATGGTTAACACGTCGTAGTGTTTGGATATCCAGTTTATATTAGGCGCTTCCATCCTGCATACGGGGCACCAGGTACCCCAGAAGTGTATTATCAGGGGATGGCCTTTTGGCGGCTTGAAGATGCTGTTGTCAATCAGCCGTACCTCCATTGCCGGCACTTTGTTTGATTTCAGTTTTGGTTGTCGTAAATAACTGATTACATTGCTGAAAATCAAAACCAACAGCGCAGTTATTAGCAGTTCCCGGATTATTTCCCAGGCCTTTTGTTTTTTTGTCATTTTTTTACTCATAAGGCCGTTGGATTATAGGTCCAAACAGGCCTGGATGTAAAACCCAAATTACCTGACTAAACTCGGGAATCGGTTGCATCAAGCGGTCCGGTTACTGCATCATTTTCATCTGTGTATGCTCGACGTAACGCTGTTATACCTGCGCTTACTCTATCAGCCGGAGGCTAGCGAGTGCCAAAGGCACGAACAAAACAGGCTCAATCCCTTGTATCCGACCTACTTTCAGAACAATTGTGCCCGGTATTTTGGGTAAAAACTATCCCTCAGCCAGCCACAAGACCCGGACACGTTCGTAATTCAACGGTAGTTCCGTGAGCGAATAGGTGACAAAGGTCCATTCCGCCTTGAATGCCCACCATAATACCGGAACAGGCAGGAGCCGCAACATGCGGCCAGCAGCCAGTAACCACCCGGCGATTGCCACAGGGTTTTTTGACTTTAATGCGTCCAGGTTCAAAGGGCTTTTGATATCGAATTCCTTGGAACTTTTCTGATTTGTATCGAGGTCTGCCAACACGCTATGTACCCGTATGGAGTGGCCCCGGGACAGGTCCAGGGATGTGCTTAGCAGTTTACAGCCATCGAACCCCCAGGCGGTCAGGTGTACGGCGTTACTGAACGGCTGGCTGAACCAATATGACGGGCCTGCGCTGAATGCACCGGTAGGTCCCATGCTGAAGCCACCGGTGGAAAATAACGCCACAGGCTGGCCCTGCTTTAATGATATGACACTGCGATGCCATACCCTGCCCAGTGCCGGATCGATACCCGAATACATTACGTCCACCGCGTACATGCCCTCACATGGCAGTCCCACAGGCCTGATGCGGGGGCTGCTCATTCCCTGACCCAGCAACACGATGCCGCCCGCAGCGGTATTCGAATGTGTGGATTCCAGTACCACGACCGCGGTTGCAGAGTTGCGGGAAACCGGGGCCCCCTCGAAACGAACGTTTAGCCCGATGACCCTGTTGATGGCCAGGTGGCCGGTAAATGGCCCGACCAGCATATACTTTTCCATGTGAATCACGCGGCCAAAACGGGTCAGCAGGCACGTTGGTTTTGAAAATGGCAGGACGCATGTGTTTTCAGGTTTTATTGCAATTACGAAACCCGAGGCATCGGTTGCAATGTGCTTGACCTGTTGTCCCAATGTATCACTGATAATTGTTTTTATAGGTCCCCGACCTATCGGCGTGATTTTGATTCCTAAGAGGGGAAGGACCAGCAATATGGTCCGGAACAATACGGAGGATACAATCAACGTTTCGAGAACTGGAAGCGTTTCCTGGCCTTGGGATGCCCGTATTTTTTGCGTTCCACCATTCTGGGATCCCTGGTCAGCATACGCTCCTTTTTCAGGGCCGGACGCAATTCAGGGTCAAACTGTATTAGTGCGCGGGCAATACCCAGCCTGATCGCACCGGCCTGGCCTGTAAGGCCACCACCGTGCACGTTTACCATGACATCGAATGCCTTGGCCTTGTCCACGGTTTCCAACGGCTCCATTGCATGCAAGCGATGGGCCTGCCTGGGTAGGTAATCCTCGATCGTGCGATGGTTAATAGTCACCTTACCGCTACCCTTTTTAATCCATACCCTGGCTACAGCGTTTTTCCTGCGTCCGGTTCCGTAACCATCCCATTTTGCATCAGCGGGGCTCATGCAACCTCCTGTACTTTCTTCATTACGTCAATCTTTCTGGGCTGTTGTGCCGCGTGTGGATGCTCGGCACCTGGATACACCTTCATTTTCCTCAGCAACTGGCGGCTGAGCCGGTTCTTGGGCAGCATCCCTTTTACCGCGTGCCTGATAATGAAAGCCGGGTTGTTTTCCAGGTAATGCTCCACGTGCCGGACCTTGAGGTGATTTATATACCCGGTATGGTGATAGTACACCTTGTCCGCCATTTTTTTACCGGTCAGTTTTACCTTGGATGCATTGATTACCACCACGAAATCACCCACATCCGCATGGGGGGTAAATTCAGGTTTGTGCTTGCCGCGCAGGATATCCGCGATCCTGGTTGCAGCCCTTCCCAGCGGTACACCGTCGAGGTCCACCAATACCCAATTCCTGGACACCTGACCTGTTGCAAAACTTTTCGTTTGACGTTCCATATTCATTCCCATCAAAAAGGCCAAGGCATACTACAACAAAAATCATGACATGTCAAACCATTTTTCTCAACCCAAATTTAGTCAGGTAATTTGGGAAAATCATCCTATCGGGCTTGACGGATTCAGGAAATACTGCTATAAAATTCGGGCTTTTTTGTTGGAGGAAAGATGGCTCATCACAAGGACGCAATCAAAAGGCTGAAGCAGGCTGAGGTACGCAGGTTAAGGAACCGGCACTATCGCAGCCGGGTAAAGACCTTTATCAAGAAGGCGGACAGGCTCGTGGAAGAAAGTGACTACGCAAAACGCCTGGCCGCATTCAGACGCGCGGAAAAAGAGATCATGCACGCACGCAGCAAGGGCATTTACCATGCCAATACCGCATCCCGAATGGTCTCGCGTCTGGCCAAAAGGCTTTCCATCAACAGTTAGTTTGATTTCTGTCCTTAATCTGCGAATCTATTCGACGCCTGTGTTCGAGTAGATGGCTGACCCTCACCCACCATAATTTCCAAATTACCGGACTAATTTGATGACCGAAGTCGTCCGAAGTGGTGCAGATACAAGGAGTCAAGTCTGTTTGAGCGGAGGCATAGCAGAACTATGTTGAGCATCAAACAGGTACAACGACGAAGTAGATGGGCCGCTTCGGACCGGCTGAATCGCGAATCAGGCTGGTAATTTGGGATAATTACCTTAAGCTCGACCGGTCTTTTGCATAGATAGTAAAGGTATCAATCACTGTACCCGCCTTGCCTTTTTTGCTGTCCGCAGCCCTGATTGCCTGGAAAACGGCCTTTGTTTTGCCAATTGTCCCATGGACAAAATGATATACGCCCTCGGCTGCAATACGGTTGTCTTCCGGATATGTGGTGCCGCCGTTTACGTCCAGGTTCAGCAAAGCACCGCCGCCGCCCGTCACAATGTACACGACCCCGTCCTGCAAAAAGTGTTCGTACAGGTGGTTGTGGCCGTTCCAAACCACGTCCACCTTCCAGTGCTTCATGACCTTGTGCAAGGCCTCGCGCGGGCCTATGAACACCCGACCGGCCTCTGTAAACGTGGGGCGATGCCAAGATGCGAAAATCCATGTTATTTCAGGGTGTTTCTTTACGGTTTCCTCAAGCATTGCGTTCAACCATTTCAACTGGTCGGACCCCTCGCCCATATCCCTTTCCGAGTCCAGCAGAAAGAAACGAACGTTTCCGTAGTCAAAATAGCCTGTCCTGGGGCCGGGCGAAACCTGTTCCCCGTCCACCATAACCGGTTTCCGGTTTGGTACCGGGAAAAATGAATCAAACGGCAGTTTCAGGCCATGGCCCTCGTGATTGCCTGCGATATAAAGGTGGGGCACGTTTCGTGTAAAGGGCGATGCTGCCATGAAATAATCGTACCTGAATTCCTCAATTGTCCCGTCGTGGACAATGTCACCAACATGCAACACTAGGTCCACGTCGGTTTTCATTATCTGGTCAATAACGGGTTTCAATTCCAGGGCAAATGGTTGATTGTCACCGTAAACCACCAGGTTGAAAGGCTTGCCAGGCAAAGGCGCAGTGGTGAAATGGGCCATTCCGAATGCGACCCACTCCGCATCCCGGCTGATGCTGTTTTTGGGATTCGCCTTGGGCACCCTTGCATTTGCCAGCGTGTAATCGTATGTCGTATATGGTTGTAATCCGGTCAAGGTGACGCTGTACAGCCATCCGTCATCCGGTGTTGTTACGTCAGTGGAGTCAATGGGAATCCGCCTGGGTTTGGGTGCGCACGTGCAGTCCGTCAAGTGCCCTTTTTTGCCCCAAAGCAGGTAGGCAGGACCATCATCCATGGCCTCCCACTGGATTGTAATCCCGTTTGTTTTGGGCAGGATCAGGTAAGGCGCAATAATGAAATTACGAACAGGTACGGATTTCAGGTCCACCGGGCCATTGCAGCCGTGAAACCTGGTTATTTCGAACGCTGGAGGTGCATCGTTAGTGGCATCAACTGCGTCGCCTGCAACCTCCCTGACATCCCTGATGCGATCACGTCCGGCATCCTTGATTTGCCGCCCGGTATCCCTGACGTGGGTATCGTGTGCCCGTATTGTATCCTCGGCATGTAAACCGTTATCCGGCCGTGTTTTAACCTTGCTTTTGCTGGTACACGCAACCACGGCAAACAAAGACAATGCAGCCAATAAAAATATTACGGGTTGTTTTTTCATTTTTTCCTCTTTTGGGTTCCCAGTCCCTGACCACATTATAGTATCCTGCGCCTCATGGTGCAAACCAGGTCAAGGTCCAATTTGCAAATCGTGTGTTTCAGTGGATGGCCAGCAATTGCACGTCAAATATTAATGTGGCATTCGGTGGGATCACGCCGCCGGCTCCGCGGGAACCGTAACCCAGCTGCGGTGGAATAATGAGCCTGCGTTTTCCGCCTATTTTCATGGACATAACGCCCTCGTCCCAACCTTTGATCACCTGGTGGGCACCGATCCTGAAGGTAAACGGCTTGCCACGATCGACTGAACTGTCGAATTTTTTGCCGTTTGTCAACCAGCCGGTATAGTGTACGGTCACCATTTGGCCGGGCTTGGGCGATGCGCCTTTGCCCTTTTTTATGTCGATGTATTTCAGGCCCGATGCGGTGGTAACGGTTTTTGCACCTGCCGGAATGGCGGGTATGGCGGCACTGATTTTAGTACCTGACTGAGTGTTGGTTTTGACCTTGTGTACCTTGCTTGTCTTTTTGATAACCTGTTTTTGCTTCGTGACATTCCTTTCGGCCTTTTTTGCCATGCCCTTGGAACACCCCAGGGCCGTCAAAAGCATGAATGCTGTAAAGCCTGCTGTCAAAAGTCTCATGTCCACTCCTTTAATAAAACAAACGCCTTCTATGGTGTTAACGCGTCCATATCCTGTTGTCAAGACCCCTGGTCCAACCCCAAATACCAACCTGATTTGTGTGTATCGAATCGGGATTTGCGTTTGATGTCAGGCTGAATCCCACCGACCGATGCCCTAATCCAGTGGCCGTTGGCCTGGGATCGCCGGATTCCAGAGGGTGTCGATTTGATGGATTTAGTGACGAATTCGGAAATTTGCCTGTTTTGTAATAGTTTGAAATACAAAGATAATTTAAGATGCCGGCTGACGCCTACGCTCCACGGCCTTTGTCACCACCACGAACCACACGGCCAACGGTCACGGCCAACGGTCACGGCCACGGAAAAACCAGGCGAGCCGCCTGCGCTCCAATAAGAGACTTTTTCAACAGCCTCTTTCAGCCGGTCTTTTCCGTGGCCGCAGAGACGGATAGATTATGACCCGGGTCTGAACAACACGGTCTGGATGGTTTTTAATAAAATCAGCAAGTTCAGGCCCACAGACATCTCCTGGAGGTAATACAGGTCATATTGAAGTTTTTTCAGTGCGTCCTCTTTGGACGAGCCATAACCATATTTGACCTGCGCCCATCCAGTAAGACCCGGTTTTACGAGAAAACGGAGAAAATAATAAGGTATCGTTTTTTTCAGATCCTTTACAAATTCTTCACGTTCAGGCCGTGGTCCTATAAAACTCATATCACCGATCAGCACGTTCCACAGCTGGGGTAGTTCGTCCAGGCGGCTTCGTCGAAGGAAACGGCCTACCCTTGTTACGCGTGAGTCATTTCGTGTGGCCCATACGGCCCCGGTTTCCTTTTCCGCGTCTTTTTTCATGGTACGAAATTTATAGAGGGTGTAGATTTGTTCATTAAGACCTACGCGTTCCTGGCTGAACAACACAGGGCCTTCGCTGTCCAAACGAACGGCAAGGGCGATAAGTATCATCAGAGGCGCTCCCAGGATCAGCCCAATGACGGATACGGCGATATCAAAGACCCGCTGAAAGCGTCGCATCCAGATATTGCTAACCAATGTAAAATCCGGGCCGAAAAGAAACCAGGATTCATCGACGTGGAGTATTGGAACGCATTCGGCGATTTCCTTGTACAGGTCCATGGCGTCGCGGATTTCAATCCCCTTGATCTTGCATTCCCACAGGGCCTTCATGGCCTTATCCGATATATTTGTCCTGGTCGCCACAGCGATCATACTGGCATTTGCACGTTTTACAGCATCGGGCAGGTTGTCAGTGTCCGTGATGACAGGCATGTCGGCCTCTTTTATTTCCTGGCCCTCATGCAGGCGAATGATGCCCACAGCCTCGTATAATGTATCAACCTTTTCCCGGATGGTCCTGGCGAGCAAATCCGTCATTGGTCCCGAGCCTGCGAGCATTAATCGGCGCCTTGAAAGGTTTACGAAAAAGACCCGGAAAAACAGGAGGCGCCACGCAATCAGCAGGGTGGCCGTTATTATGAGCGTGTAGATGTTCGCCAGTCGATACATCCTGTAATGGGGCAACCAGTAGAAACCAGCCGACAAAATCAGGCTCGATATTGTGAGCGTTAGCAGCATCCTGACTATCATTCTGCCTGCGGATACGTTAATATAGGCATGGTAGAGTTCACCAATCCACAGAGCGAACATTGTAACCAGATAACTTCCCAAAGTGGCGCCTGTGAATACCTTAAATGGTGTCCAGACCCTTACGAAATATATGGATTCAGGACCGAATCGCAACAGGAGTCCGGCATAGATGGCAATTGCCACAAGTATCGCGTCTCCGATTAGCAGGAGGTATTTCCATGATCGGATAGATAAACCCAAGCGCATGTTTATTTTATATACTATTAGGGTGTTTTTCGTCAATAGGAGTATGTCCCGAGGGATCTTCGATGTAGGGTTATTTTTAGAACACGTTGTTTATCAAAGCATTACAAAACCAAGGGTTAAAATCGTCCATTCTGACAAAACGCAAGTACAGGGGATTAGAGCAAACATTTGGTGCTTATAGCAGCGTATTTGCATGCATTTATAGCGTTTTTTGAATTGCAAGATTTTTTATTGATATGCGATGCATATCGGTTACTGGGTCCGACTGTGTCCCTGCCTCCCTGATTCCTCGCCGGCCTCGAGGCCGTTTTTCTGCGCTCTGCTGCGTGACTCGCTCGGCC
>WGCQ01000179.1 GCA_015493765.1 Deltaproteobacteria bacterium | reverse complement strand
GCCCTGTACCAAGGGCGTGGGTGAATGTGCGGCCACTGGTGTTTACGTGTGCAAGGCCGATGGCACCGGTGACGAATGCAATGCAAAGGAAGGCACGCCTTCAACCGAAATCTGCGACGGCAAGGACAACGACTGCAACGGTGTGATCGATGACACCTGGGCCGACCAACTGGGCAAGCCCTGTACCAAGGGTGTGGGTGAATGTGCGGCCACTGGTGTTTACGTGTGCAAGGCCGATGGCACAGGTGACGAATGTAATGCAAAGGAAGGCACGCCTTCAACCGAAACCTGCGACGGCAAGGACAATGACTGTGATGGCGTGATTGACAATGGGTTCAATGTTGGACAGCCGTGTACCGCAGGCCTGGGTGAATGTCAGAGGGCAGGTGTTTACGTGTGCGACGGGCTGCATGCCACCAAGTGCAATGCAACTCCTGGCCCTAAAAACACCGAAATCTGCGACGGCAAGGACAACGACTGCGATGGTTACACGGATGAGAACTGGCCCGAGCTGGGCACTGTGTGTTACAGTGGAATCGGTGCATGCAAGGCTGCGGGTAAATACGTGTGTACCAATGACCATAGTGGCACCACCTGTGATGCCGTGGCAGGTTCACCAACGAATGAAACCTGCAACTACATCGACGACAATTGCAATGGACAGACGGACGAGACATTCAAGGACAACGGTGTCTATGACAAGGACACGGCATGTGGCAACTGCTTCACCGATTGCACAGGGATATGGACACCCTCCACGGACCATGCGAACGGACATTGTGTAATATCCTCAGGGTCGCCCACGTGTTCGTTTACGTGTGTTGCCGGTTATGCGGACGCGGACGGCAACCCTGAAAACGGTTGCGAGATGTACATCGATCCGCATGCAATCTATGTCAGCACACCTGAAAACGGTGGTGTGGACAACAACACGTGCGGTGCATGGAACAGTCCGTGTGCATCGATCACCTACGGTGAATCCAGGGCCAACTCATTGGGCAGGACCAAGGTGCTGGTATCGGCGGGTATCTATGCCGAGCAGGTCAAGCTGATCAACGGGATCAGCGTGATGGGTGGTTACAATGCGGCAACGTGGGCCTTGAATCCTGACAGCAATGTCACGATCATCCAGGGAACCTCACCGGCCTCCCAGAAACACAAAAAGGCGGTCATTGCCCAGAATATCACATCCAGCACCACGTTCTCCGGGTTTACCGTGTACGGGGAAAACAACTTCTACCAGGCGGCAAACCAGACAGGCGGCAATTCCTATGCGCTTTACATACTGAATTGTACATCCGCACTGGTTATCAAAAACAACATAATTTATGCAGGTCGCGGTGCCGATGGTTCTGACGGGGCAAAGGGTACTGACGGTGCAAACGGTGGAAATGGCGGAAACGGGCAAAATGGTGCGGACGCCAATCATACCTGCAATACAACTCGTCATGGCGGTTCGGCAGGTGCATCATCTTGCGGCGTGGCCGGGGGTGCTGGTGCAAGTTCGCATTGCCCCAAAAACAACAACCAGGAGCCCTCAGGTGCCAACGGTAGTGGCACCGGGCATGGCAATGGCGGCGCGGGCGGATACGATAGTTATATAAATGGCAGCCCCAATTGCAGTACTGCCCATGTAGGCTCCTACCAGGCTGGTTACGATGGTACTGATGGCAGCAGCGGGTCCAACGGCGGCGGCGGCACCGGTTGCAGCAACGGGGCCGGACAGGTTTCCAGCAACGAGTGGACACCCGGAACAGCCACAGGCGGCGGCAGCGGAACAAACGGTGCAGGCGGCGGCGGCGGTGGTGCCGGTGCTGGTGTACAGGTACAAAAATCCTACTGTGACAATAAGGATACGCTTGGTGGTGCAGGTGGTGGCGGTGGCGCCGGTGGATGTGGCGGACATGGAGGTCATGGCGGTTACGGCGGCGGTGCGTCCATTGCCGTGTTCATCGCGTGGACCAACAGCGGCAGTCCATCGTCTATTCCAGTGCTGTCCAATAACACGATCATCCGCAACCAGGGCGGCAAGGGCGGCAACGGTGGCAACGGTGGTATCGGTGGTATCGGTGGTGCCGGCGGCGCAGGTGGAAACGCCGCAGGAACTTATAAATGGGCTGCCGGTAAGGGCGGACATGGCGGTAATGGCGGACGCGGCGGTCACGGCGGCGGCGGCGGCGGCGGCTGCGGCGGTGCATCGTATGGGGTGTACACCTATCAGTTGGGTTCTGGTGCCAGCAATTACTGCTCGAACAACACCTACAATGCCCTGGGTAATGGCGGTGCCGGGGGCAAAGGCGGCAGCTCCAACGGTCATGCCGGCAGCAACGGTGCAGCCGGAGCAACATCCAATTGTAGTAATAATTGACCTTCTCAATACTTTCCGTGGCCGTTGGCCTGGGATCGCTGGCTTCCAGCCGGCATTCTTTCCGTGGCCGTGACCGTGTGATCCCGGTTGAATTAGTCAGGTAATTTGGGTCAAATCATCCTTCTTGCAGTTTCATTTCAGGCATACTAATATAATTACAGGCTTATGGGGCGAGCAGCCCTGTAAATCACCGGCACCATGACAAAAATGTCAGGAGTAATGGCACGGAAAAAATCGTTGAAATACCTGTTGCTAAAGGATAGAATTACGCATGAATAAACAAACCCAGATAAAACCCAGGCTCTTGAAAGGATTTCGTGATTATATGCCGCCTGAACTGTTGGCCAGGCGTTCGGTCATAGAACGGGCGGCCCGTGTATTCGAGTCCTTCGGTTTCCAACCCATTGACACACCTGCGCTGGAATACTCCGATGTACTGACAGGGAAGTATGGCGAGGAGGGTGACAAACTGCTTTACCGGTTCCGGGACAACGGCGACCGGGATGTGAGCCTGCGGTACGACCTCACCGTGCCCCTGGCCCGCGTGGTTGCCATGCACAGGCCTGTAATGCCATTCAAGCGCTACCAGGTCGCTCCTGTGTGGAGGGCCGAAAAACCGGCCAAGGGCAGGTTTCGGGAATTTCTGCAATTCGATATCGATGTGGTGGGTGCAGCCCCGCCAGTGGCGGATGCGGAGGTCGTAATCGCAGGTATATCAGCGCTTCGGGCAATCGGTATAGAGGATTTCAAGGTCCGCTTGAACCATCGTGGATTGCTGAATGCCGTTTTGAGGTCATTCGGTGTGTCGGATACCTTACAAGAGGACGTGATTCGCAGTCTGGACAAGTTGGAAAAAGCCGGGGTTGATGCGGTCACTGAAATGATTGCAAAAACAACAGGTTCTGTTACGCAGGCGGGGGAGCTGACCCGTATGGTGGCTGGTATGCCAGGGACTGCGGAACTGTCACAGCTGGTGAAACTGGACGCCGACGGACAAGACTCCCTGGATGAACTGCAGGGGGTTATGGGGTTATGCCGTGCGGCAGGTATGGGCGATTACATACGTTTTGACCTGTCCATTGCCAGGGGTCTGGACTATTACACGGGCGTAGTGTTCGAGACCCAACTACTGTCGATGCCGCGCTTCGGCAGTGTCATGAGCGGAGGTCGGTACGACGGTTTGATCGGCATGTTCATGGGGGAAATGGTCCCTGCTGTTGGCATCAGCATAGGGATCGACAGGCTGGTAAATGCACTTGAGGAGGCGGGTCTTTTAAAATCACATGACATACCGGTGGAGGTCGAGGTCCTGGCCATGGGTAAGGATATGCTGGAGCCGGCCTTTGCAGTGGCAACCATCGTGAGGGATGCGGGATATTCATGCGAGATCTACACGGGATTTCATCGTAAATTAAAGGCACAATTGTCATTCAGCGCAAAGAAGGGTGTAAAATTTTGTGTCATCCTGGGACCTGATGAGGTCAGCCAGGGAAACGTTGTCCTGAGAGACATGATAAACGGCAGCCAGCAAGTCGTACGGTTGGACATGCTTGGCAGAGTACTGGGAGGCGGCAATGGATAGGGAACTCAGCCCGGAAGAGCAGGAACTGCATGACCTTGCCAGGGATATAGAAATCCTGCGTACGCGCTATGACCAGTACTTCATGGGACTGGAAAAACTGCCTCCGGAGCGTCTGAGGGCCAAGGTAAACAAGGTGATCATCAAATCCGACCTGGGCACAGCCAGGCGTGCAGCCCTGCGTTTCAGGTTCACCCGCCTGGTCCAGAAACTGAGGTCCTACGAATCCATGTGGGACAGGATGATGCGTGAAATCGAGACTGGTAAACGCAAACGCGAGGTCCTGAAAGGCGCATCCCGACAACCGGTGAATCGCAGGTACGCACACGCGGAAAGTACTGCAAGCACACACAAGGACCAGGAGATGATGGCGCAACTTGCACGGGAGGAAGCGAGTCAACAGGATGACCTTTCGTTACTGTACAAGGAGTTTGTGGAGGCACGCAAAAAGATGGGGAAGGTTACAACCATGGATGAAGATGCATTCAGGCGCAAAGTGGCACCTTTGCGTAAGAAAACCAAACAATTAACAGTGCAAATCAGAAACGGCAAGGTGGTGCTGGTGGGCAAAAAGGATTTAAAGGGAAAGGCAGAATGAAGGTATATACCAAACGCGGGGACCAGGGTGAAACCGACATTTATAAAGGCGGCAGGGTCCCCAAGACAGACCCCAGGGTGGAGGCCTGTGGATGGATTGACAGCCTCTCGGTCGAACTGGGCATGGTCAGGGCAATGGCCGGACACAATTCGAGGTACGCAATACTTGAAGCGATCCAAAGGGACCTTATAGGCCTGGGCGCCTTTGTTTCCTCCATGGGAAAGGGACAGCCCCCTGGAAATCGGGAAAAGGAAATGGAGGCAGCGATCGATAAAATTGATGCGGACCTGCCAGTTATGAAGGAATTCGTTATACCGGGCAACAGCATGTTGGAAGTCCAGTTGCACAGGGCCAGAGTTACCTGTCGGACCGCCGAGCGCAGGGTAGTCCAGGCATCCATGCAGCAGGATGGTAACCCCTTAAAAGCGGCAATCGTATATCTGAATCGGCTGTCTGACCTGTTATTCGTGATGGCGCGCAGGGAGGCAATGTGAAAGGGTATATCGCCGCAGTTCTTGCGATTGTCACGGGTGCGGTGGCGCTCTTGGGTTGTGATTCGACGGTCATTCCATACAGGGAATTCATGGGTTCATGGGGTGGAACATTGGAAGGTCCGGATGGGACATCCATTACAGTCCCTGAATCCGCCCTGTCAGGACAGACCGAAGTCTATATCCTGAAAAACCCGAAGGGATCCGACCTGCCCAGTGGCACGGTACGGGTTTACGAGATAGGCCCTGTGGGTACACAGTTGAAAATACCGGCTGTATTTTCCGTTCCATCCGGCTTGTGCCGGCCTGCAAAATGGTCTTTGCACGGCAATGGCCCCTGGTTGAACCTGCCCCGGGACACCAAGTCGTGCGCTTCAGGTTTTACCTGTGCCGATGTAACGGTAATGGGCAATATTGCCTGCATAAAGGAGGCTGAATGAGGATCGGTGACCATGAAATACTTGTATTGTATGCACTGTTGGACAGCCGCCAGAAGGGGGAATTCTTGCCGCTTACCATAATCAGGCAGCAAACAGGATTGCCATCTGCAGATGCAAAGTCGGTGGCATTGAGGCTGGAAAACTCAGGCATCATTGAGTGCTCTGTGGATGACCGTCTGGCAGAGGATGCAAAATACAAATATCGACTGACCCCATCTGGGGTAGCCTTCATGCAGGAGGTATTGCGTGTCCAGCCCAAGAAGGGCATCATCCACAAACCCAGGCGCCCGGAATAAAATAACATCTAACAACGCCGCCAGGGAAATCAGGCTTTCGGTCCTAATCAAACAGCCCTCCCCCTCCTGCGTATATTAGTGTGACAGGCTGTTGTCCTGATCTACAAAATCCCACATTACCTGTCAAATTTGAGGACAAAGGATGTTGGAAGTGGTGCAAATGCACGGTGCTGAAGTTGTTTGAGCGCAGGTGTGGCATAGCCACGTCGAGCATCAAACAGGTGAGAACGATGCAGTAGATGGGCCGCAGGCCGTGACAACGAGCCGTCAGGCGAAGTTTCACTGCCGAATTTAGTCAGGTAATTTGGGAAAATCTATGGGCGTTGACAACTCACCACGACATGATTATAGACCTATGCCTTTGGGAGCCATACCATGCAAAAAAGGAGGTGGACCATGGAGTGGGCATTCATCATAAAGGCCCTGGTAGGGGTCATTGCCATCGTGGATCCGGTCGGTGCGATACCGGTTTACCTGGGTATGTCGTCCGGCAAGACCCGGCAGGAACGCAGGGTAATTGCCAGGACAACAGGCATAGCCGTTGGCAGCGCCTTGGTTGTCACCTTGTGGACCGGCCAATGGGTCCTGAAATTTTTTGGCATTGGAATTCCATCTTTCCAGGTAGGCGGTGGCATCCTGATCCTGCTGATGGCCATGGCCATGCTGCACGCCAGCCCGCCACGCGCGAAACACACACAGGAAGAGGCTGAAGAGGCCACTGATAAGGCGGACCCTGCCGTGGTGCCCCTGGCCATACCTTTGATGGCCGGACCCGGTGCCCTCAGCATGGTGATCGTGACGGGCCATCAGGCCCCCGGTTTGTGGGACAAGGTAGTAATTTCAGGTGGTTTTGTATTGATCGGGGCACTGGCCTGGTTGACGCTCAGACTTTCGGAAAAGTTAGGGAACTACCTGGGGGTAACCGGGATAAACATCATAAACAGGGTAATGGGAATGGTCCTGGCCGCCATAGGCGTCCAGTTTATTGCCACCGGGCTCAAGGTGCTGTTGCCCGGGCTGGGGTGACGGGTTAGCCTTCCTCGCGTTTACGCCTGAACATCAACAGCGAGAATCCGGCAATAAGCAGCAATAGTATCCAACCGCCCATGCTGGTGCTCGAGGTTGAATAGCTGCATCCGCCGCCGCTGCTGCCGTTGCCCTGGGCAGGACATGACTCGTCCTGGACGCACTTTCCGGCAGAGCAAATCATGCAGTCACCGCATTTCGTGCCGTCATCCATTGCGTTGTTCACGCATTTGCCGGTTTTGGGGTCACAGAAATCGACCGTGCAGGCATTACCGTCGTCGCATACCTTGTTTTCGCCACGGCACTGGCCGTTCACGCACTTGTCGTTGATCGTGCACGCATTGCTGTCGTCGCACGTGGTGCCGTCCTTTTTGGGCTGTGCAATACATCCACCAGCCTTGGGGTCGCATACACCGACAGTGCATGCGGTATTCAGGTCCTTGACCTTGCTGCAATCCAGCGGAGCACCGCCCTGGCATTTGCCGTTTACGCAACTGTCATTGATGGTGCAGGCATTGCCGTCGTTGCAAGCGGTGCCATCGGAAACATTGACATGCTTGCATTCACCGGTACTCTGATCGCATGAATCCGTGGTGCATGTATTACCGTCATCGCAGTTCTTGACCGTACCCTGGCAAACACCAGCCGAACACTGGTCGTTTTCCGTGCACGCATCGCCGTCGTCGCACGCCGTACCATCGTCCACATTCGTATGCACGCATTTGCCGGTATTCTGGTCGCATGAATCAGTGGTGCAGGCATTGCCATCATCACAGTCCTTGGCCGTGCCCTTGCAAACGCCTGCCTGGCACTGGTCATTTTCCGTGCACGCATCACCGTCGTCACACGCCGTTCCATCGGCGTTTGTGTTTACACATTTACCCGTGGCAGGGTCGCAGGAATCCGTGGTGCACACGTTGCCATCGTCACAGTTTTTGGCCGTGCCCTTGCACACGCCTGCCTGGCATGTATCGTTTTCCGTACATGCATTGCCGTCGTCACAGGTTGACCCATCAGCCACATTAGTATGCGTGCACTGCCCGGTGGTTGCGTCGCAGGAATCCGTAGTGCAGGGGTTGCCATCGTCACAGTTCTTGGCCGTGCCCTTGCACACGCCCGCCTGGCACTGGTCATTATCCGTGCACGCATCACCGTCGTCGCACTGCGTCCCATCGGTCGCGTTCTCATGTTTGCACTGCCCGGTGGTGGGGTCGCAGGAATCCGTGGTGCAGGCGTTGCCATCGTCACAGTCCTTGGCCGTGCCCTTGCACACGCCCGCCTGGCACTGGTCGTTTTCCGTGCACACATCACCGTCGTCGCACTGCGTCCCATCGGTCGCGTTCTCATGTTTGCACTGCCCGGTGGTGGGGTCGCAGGAATCCGTGGTGCACACGTTGCCATCATCGCAGTTCTTTGGCTCGTGCTTGCATGTCCCTGTGGTTGGGTCACACGAATCCTTGGTACATGGGTCACCGTCGTCGCATACCGACGTGGCATCCGTAGTCCACTGGTATGCACCGTTGACCTGTACACAGTAGTAATCCGTACCATCGCAACTAACGGGCATACACCCGGTAGTGGCATCACAGGTTGCCGTGTTTGCACAGGAACAGGTCCCAGCCGCATCCGCCGTACCACAACCCGTACACGTGCACTTGGTTTTCAATTCCGTTGTGCCGCACTGGTCCTTGCAGTCACCGGCAACGGTCGTGCACTTGCCATCCGCATCGCAGGCAGGTTTGCAGCATTCATTGGCATCGCCCACGCCACAGGCCTGGGCGCAGCACACCTGACCGTCCACGCTCGTACCGTCGAAGTAATCGATGCATGCATTCGTGATGCACACGTCCGTATCGCCGCTCATGCAGTTGTGGTCCCCAACCTTGACAGGTGTCACGGCAACAAAGTCCACGCTGCAATCATTGGTGTCCTTGTAGGGGTCCGCGCGTTTGATCGATTCGTCCTTGTTCGATGGAGTTCCTGATGAGCTCTTTACACCGGGATATGACTTTCGCTCGTAGGCCACTGCATCGATCACCGTGTCCGAGGGGTCCACCAACAACACCTGATCGCCTCCGTTACTAAGGATCATGTTACCCGTTCCCCAGACACTATATTTATTCATATCGCCGAACAGCAGGTCCGGGTCCTCCCCGAATTTCTGGTTAAACAGGTCTTTATTGTTTGCAATGACCACATTTGCGCCTTGCTTCAGCACCATACCCGTGGGAGGCATCAACAAGGTTTCGCCAGTACTCGGAGGGGCATCGGCGTCCCCGACCTTCCAGTTATCCATTGTGATATCCGCACCACTGACATTGGTGAGCCTGATATACTCCAGGTCCTGGCTTTCCGCGCTGTCGTACATAACCTCGCTGATCACTACCGGAGGCGTGACCTGGCAGGTGGTGGGGTCAAAATACAGGCTGAAAGAATAATCCGCGCCCTGGTCCTTGACGTCATCCCACGTATTCTTATTACACTGACCAGGCTCGCCGTAATTCGTAATCACGTCCACGGCATCCGATGTATTACTGTCACCAATATTCATTACCTGGGCTACACCGTTGCCATCCAGTGTCTTAGTGTCACCGAATACCGCCACGGTGAAAGTAAGGTGGTTCGATTGCAATCCCAGTACACTACGAGGCACAGACATCTCTATGGTCTTGCCGTCGCTGCTGACCATATTGGTGCCCGTTCCAAGCGCTTGGAAATTCTTATCCAGCACGATCGGTGGTTTTGACGCATCCAGGCGGGTTTGCACCAGTGCCTGCCACGCGGCATCCGCACCGGTTTGTGTCTTGGACATCCCGGCAAACCATTGCTGCCCATCCACCTGGGCAGCATCGTGGATTGCGATTTGTACCTGGGGAATAATGGTGTCGTTATCCTTAAACATACTGCCATTGAAAGTAACCAGGAAATACAGGTTCTTGCAATCCGAGGCCACGCGGAATTCCGTAATATCCATGGATGGTGCCGGATTACCGGGTGTCAGGTCGGTCCTTTCATCCGATGCACAGTCTTCCCACACGTACTCGCCATGCAGGTTCGAGTCCCTGTCAATAACACCAAGGTTCTTCTGGGCAGGCGCCACCATCTGCCATGTTGCGTCAGGGGCAACCCAGTCGGCGGTGTTCCCGTCAATCTTGATCCATGTTGTATCATCGGCGTGTCCTACAGCCGCTATTCCAACAACGAACACCAACACAGAAAAGGCAACCAATTTTTTCATAAAAAACCTCCAAGCAGGACAAAAACCGTCTAAGACTATACGATCTTGGCACCAAATACAACACTATTTCTACAAATTACGAACTAATTTCGGGGATTCGAAGAAATATTATTTTATGTCAAGTCCAGGTGACCGCTACGAATCAGGTGGCTCAAAGTCGCCAGGGTTTCGACAGGTGAATACTTGGTCTGTACCAGGATCTGGGCCACAGTACGGTTGCCTGTTGCCAGTGAACGTATGGACTGCACCATTTTGTTATTATAGGCAGGGATGTCACAACTTTCTGTATTTTTGATTGGGACCGGTATCCGGTCAAAGGAAACGAAATAGCCCTCATAGACTTCGAACAATTTGCCCTGATTTTTTTCCAGAAATTTCTGGAATTCCGGGGTTGATGATGCCCGCATCATTAAACGCTCAAAGGAAATCAAGGCACCATTCTGGTCGTTCAGTTCAAACAGATGAATAATATCGTGGTACAAAAGTTCCTCGGCTTTACCCCACTGTGCTTTTCGTACAGCAATCTTTTTTGTGGTTCTGGCCTCCCCCATCTCTGAGGTCTTTCGGCCAAGGTGTTCGTCCAGGGCAGCCACGCCCGTTTTGAATCCGCCTGTAGTCAGCTTGCTGACCTGCACCTGGCGCAGTTCTTTGCGTTTTTTCTCAAAGGTGTCAATGCAGTCCTTGATGGCATGACCAACCGCATCAACCAGGGTCAAGCCCTTTTCATAGTGGTCCAGGAATTCCCTCCTGGCGTTCATGATCATCTGCGGATCCTGCAAAAACACGTTACGAAGGACCTCTATCGTTTTCTCCTTCATACAATGAATATTACCCCGTTTTTTTTTGTATGGCAAGATAAAAATCCAGGAAATCGTAATGGCTATTTTACCCGACAGGGCTACGCATCAATCAACGGCCTACATCGTACCGGTTACGTCCACGTCCCTGTACTGGTTGACCACGGCCAGGTCCTTGGGCATACAACACTTTTTGTATTTCTTGCCTGAACCGCAAGGACACGGGTCGTTACGCCCCGTATTCTTTAGCCTGCGCCTGGCAGCATGCAGGTTTGGGGAATCCGAACCGGACCCGCCGGCCTGGTCCTTTGACCTGCCGTAATACATGCGCTGCTGCCTGCGCCAGCGCTTGACCCGCTCCAGTTCGGATTCATCCTGTACGTCCGAACGGAACAATACCTGGATCACCTGTTCATGTATGCGATCAATCAGTTTTTTAAAGATCTCAAAGCCCTCTTTCTTGTAAATCACCTTGGGGTCTTGTTGCGCATAGGACTCCAGGTAAACGCCCTCTCGCAGGTGGTCCATATCCAGCAAATGAGCCTTCCACAGCGTGTCAATAATCTTCAGGAACTGTTCCTTCTCGTAGTCATGCCATTCCTGTTCCACGGCCTCACGGGCCTTCTGTACATCCTTTTCCCAGGCTTGCAGGTCGAAATCTTCCGCCTCCTCCGGGTTTTCCGGTTTTGGTGGCACCTTGAATCCCATGAGTTTCTTGATCACCGATTCCGACTTGTGCTGGTATGCCTCCTTGAATTGGGCTATCATGGATTCGTGACCCTTTTCCAGGTCTTCCCGTAATTTTTTGACATCCAGGTACACCCCGTACATGGATTTTACCTCTGTTACCAGGCCTTCCACGTCCCAGTTTTCCATGTCCACATCCAGGGGGCAGTACTTGTCCCACAGCATTAGCGCCACTTCCTCCAATGCATTGTCCACCAACTGAGGGACCTTTGACCCCTCCAGTATCTGGAATCGTAGTCTGTATATCGTTTGGCGCTGCTGGTTCATCACGTCGTCATAATCCAACAGGTTCTTGCGCATTTCGAAGTTCTGGGCCTCCACCTTCTTCTGGGCACTTTCGATGGCCTTGGTAATCCAGCGGTGGGTGATCGGTTCATCCTCGGGTATGTTCAAAGTATCCATGATGTTTTTCACCCTGTCGCCGCCGAATACCCTCAACAGTTCATCCTCCAGGGATAAAAAGAACCTTGTCTTGCCCGGGTCACCCTGCCTGCCCGACCGGCCCCGCAACTGGTTGTCGATCCTGCGGGACTCATGGCGTTCCGTGCCCATCACGTACAGTCCACCGGCCGCCAGGACCTCCTTTTTGGCCTGTTCGCAGATTTTCTTGTATTTTTCCACTACCTCCGGGAATTCCGGTGAATCCTCGTCCACCTCCTGCTTGGCCAGGGCCTCTGGATTGCCACCCAGCACAATGTCCGTACCACGACCTGCCATGTTAGTTGATATTGTGACCGCCCCCTTGCTGCCAGCCTGGGTTACGATTTCCGCCTCCCTGGCATGGTTTTTTGCATTCAGTACGTGGTGTTCAATTTTGCGTTTTTTCAATAATTTGGATAATAATTCGGACTTTTCCACGCTCGTGGTGCCGACCAGCACGGGCTGCCCCTTTTTGTGCGCCTCCTCTATTTCAGCCATAACGGCCATGAACTTCGCCTTTTCCGTTTTGTACACAAGGTCGTCCAGGTCCTCACGGATCAATGGCTTATTCGTGGGAATCACCATCACGTCCAGGTCGTATATCTTGCCGAATTCCTCGGCCTCGGTTTCCGCAGTACCGGTCATGCCGGCCAGTTTTCGATACATCCTGAAGTAGTTCTGGAAAGTCACGGTGGCCAGGGTCTGGTTTTCACCCTCGATCTTCAGGCCCTCCTTGGCCTCGATTGCCTGGTGCAGCCCGTCGCTCCACCGCCTGCCCGGCATCTTACGACCTGTAAAATCATCGATGATTACGACCTTGCCGTCCTCCACCAGGTAATTTATATCCCGCTTGAACAGCACGTGCGCCTTCAACGCCTGATACACGTAATGCACCAGTTCCGTATTTTCCGCGTCATACAGGTTTTTTACGCCCGCCATCCGTTCTATCTTGGTCACGCCGGCCTCGGTCAGCGTTACGTTGCGGGCCTTCTCATCCACCAGGTAGTCCTGGTCCCGGCGCAGCCTGGGAATGAACGCATCAGCTTTGTAGTACACGTCCGTACTTTCCTCGCTGGGACCGCTGATAATCAACGGAGTCCTGGCCTCATCGATCAGAATCGAGTCCACCTCATCCACGATCGCATAGTTAAAGATCTTGTGCTGGCTCTCCTTGACCCCGAAATCGAAGTACCTGTGCACCATTTCTTCCAGTGTAAACTTCATGTTGTCACGCAGGTAATCGAATCCGAATTCGTTGTTGGTCCCGTAGGTTATGTCGCATTCGTACGCGGCCTTCCTGTCCGAGTCACTCATGTCGTGTACAATAACACCAACGCTCAGGCCCAGGAAATTATAGATTTTGCCCATCCACTCCGCATCCCTTTGCGCCAGGTAATCATTCACCGTGACAAGGTGAGAGCCCTTGCCTTCCAGGGCGTTCAGATACATTGGCAACGTGGCCACCAGCGTTTTTCCCTCGCCGGTCTTCATTTCCGCGATCTTTCCCTGATGCAGCACGATGCCGCCAATTAACTGTACGTCGAAGTGCCTCATGTGCAGCACCCGCCAGCTTGCTTCCCTGACCACGGCAAACGCCTCTGGCAACAGTTTATCCAATGTGGCCCCGTTTTCGATCTGGCGCTTGAATTCCGCGGTCTTGGCCCGCAGTTCATCGTCCGATAACGCCTTTATTTGCGGTTCCAGCGCATTGATCCTTTGCACAATCGGCATGATTTTTTTTAGTTGTCGCTCGTTTGATGTCCCGAATACCTTACCTAATAAGCCCATGAAGTCCATGATTTCACCTGATCTTTTGTAAAAATAATTAAATAATTATCAGATTACCAGGAAAGCAAAGTCTGTGCGTCCGGTGTAGGTGGCGCGTTGCTCCCACCCCGGCTCAGCAGTACAGCCGCAGTGACCCCCCCGGCCACTGCCGCGCCTATGACGGTCCAGACCCATGCCTTCTTGTACCAGCGTTTTTTCGTGACCACGGCAACCTTCGGTATGGGTTTAAGCGTCATGCTGAGTTCCCTGGTTTTACCCGGAATGACCTTGACTTTCTTTTGTGTCGCCATATACCCCTTGGTCGAGAGTATGATCGTATGCTCGCCACGTGGCAATTCCAGGCTCACAGGTGTAACGCCCTTCTTTTTGCCATCCACAATGACCTGGGCACCGGAAGGACTCGACACCAGGGTAATCCACCCGAAATACAAGGTCAGCGTCGCATCCACCTCGGTTGTCTTGCCTTTTGAAGCCTCGAATACGTCCGTGTACGGCAGGTAGCCCTTTTTATACACCTTTATCGTGTGGGAACCGGGCTGAACCTCGAGGGGAGCGGATGTTACCACACCACGCATTTCCTTGGTCTGTTTGCCCTCGTCAATGATGTAGTTCGCGTTGTCCACATTACAGAAAATGGATATCATAGTCTTTTTGTGTACGCGGCGGTGACGGTGGTGCCTGCGTGCCTGGGCATTTAACGGCACCATGAGTATCAGGGCTAATATGTACAAACGAATATCTCGAGGTCTATGCATAATCTCCCCTTCGAAGATCTAATCCATTTAATATGTTATGGATAAAATAGCGGAATGTCAACCTGCCAGGCAATCCCAAATTACCTGACTAAATTCGGCAGTCGGGCCTTGACAAAGCCAGGCGAAATCCGCATAGTACAAGTGGTTCTTTGACATGGGGGCGAATTGGGTTCGACGGGGTAGAGGAAGGTATGGTTGCATGCCGGGGTGCCCGGGCCCCGTAAAAACGGGCAACAATTTAATTGCCGACAATTATGGCTATGCAATGGCAGCCTGATTAAGCGCTGTCACGTCCCTGCCGGTAGGGTCCGCGGACCGGCGGGGATGTCAGATCAGCGGACTGGCCGTGACGGTTGACCACGAGCCGTCATGGTGAGACCCTTCGTGGCCCGGACCTGCGGTAGCCTGTCCATGGGCGCCCGCTGGTCTTGAACTCAAAACATGGACTAAGCATGTAGCATACCATGCTGGACCTGCTTCGGACGGGGGTTCGATTCCCCCCGCCTCCACGGCTGATTCCCCCCAATCCGGAATATTTCCATAAAATCGACACCCTCGACGCTGCCTGCGCTCCACGGCTTCCGTTTTCACCGGGATCACACGGCCACGGCCACGGCCACGGCCACGGACTCGGCCACGGACTCGGGCACGGACTCGGGCCTCTGGTATCGGGTCTCGGGACGCAGCCTGCGGCTGCTTCGGGCCTTTCGGGAAGGCTCCAGTTGCAACCGTGAACCACGGCCACGGTCAACGGT
>WGCQ01000178.1 GCA_015493765.1 Deltaproteobacteria bacterium | reverse complement strand
CCTCAACAGCATGGTCAGCAGCAGGCGTTTTGGTTGGGGCCTGGTTGGCCTGGGTATATTCGTGTTGTTTTTCCTGTCCTGGGGTCCGGGACTGTGGGACCCGTGGGAAATGAACCGGGCCCACGTGGCCAAGAGAATTGCGGACAAGCCCCTGGTGTTGGTTGTGGGCGACCAGGCGTTCGACACCAAAATAGAAAACGCCTTGAAGGGCAAGGCGGTGGTCCAGAAAAAGGAAACCACCGGGTCCGCCATACAAACCGCCCAGGCCGCCATGTACAACCACTTGTATCAGATAGTCTTTATCCAGGGTTCCGCTGTAAAACCAAAATACGGTAAGGTGACAAACCCCGGGCGTCGTGCTGCACTGACGTTGACGGAACTGATGCCGTCCAACATGACCACGCGCCTGATTTTTGTGGGACCTGGTGCCAACATATTCTTGCAGGCGGTACGCGATGCAGTGGGCAACCTGACCGCGGATGATGCTGTCAACAGGCGTAATGTAAAGATGTTCGACAGCAACTGCCTGTCCGCCCCGGATGTCAAGACCGCGGCCGGCATGTTATCCATGGCCCACACCCTGCTGGCCCAGTTCAAAAAAAGAAGCGAAACCCGTGTCATGCCGATCCTGGAGCCCCTGGTAACTGCCTTGTCTTTTGAGGCATTGGGGCTGAACGAGTTTGCCGCGCGTTTCGGTGCGGGCATGTGGGGCCTGTTGATCATGCTGCTGCTGTACCTGTACACGCGCCGTACATTCGGGGACCGCAGGGCCAACCTGGCCGTCATGGTGCTGATTACCAGCCCCTTGTTTTATTTACAGGCCCGCTTTACCGCGCACGAGATGTCCATGGTGCTGTGGACCGAGGTCGCTGCCCTGAGCACGATCGAGGTGGCGCGCAACCGGTCCCTGCTGGCCGGGTTGGTGCTGGTGCCTGCCGCCATGGTCATGGCCTGGCTGGCAGAGGGCATGACCGGTGCCCTGATTGTTGGTCTGATCCCGGTTACTTACACGGTGATCATGTCGGACACATCCAAAGGCGCCTTGCTGACCAGCGGCCTTGCCGTGCTCGTATTCGGCGGCCTGGCTTTGCTGACGTTTCTGCCTGATTCCGTGGTGTTCCGCCAGTTCCGCTTTACGGCCCAGACCTTTGCCGGCGGCATGCGTTCCTACGAGCGCACCTTTGATTTTGCGTTGAAGGAAACGGGCTTCGGCCTGTTCCCGTGGAGCGCCCTGCTACCGCTCAGTTTCGGCAGCGTGCTGGCCCGGGCAGTCAACGGTCACGAGGACCGGGAACGCGTGATCATCATGCTGTGGGCACTGGTCCCGCTGTCCGTGATCATGGTGACACTGCGGCCCTTCAACCACTACCTGATACCGGCCGCGCCGGCCTTTGCCATGGTTACTGCCTTTTACCTGGATGACCCGGATATCGAGCCCCAGCACCGCAAACTCCTTGCGTTTTTCTCGTTGATTTTCTTCGTAATCATGGTAAAGGGCCTGCTGACATCACCCGCGTCCATGGTCAGTTACCTGACAACCGACCCCCAGTTTGCAAAAAAACAGGGCGGCCCCCTGTCGTTTCCGCCGGATATCCAGTTCGGCATGTACATCAAACTGCTGCTCGTGTTGATCATTGCCGCGTTGTTCGTTTACGGCGGTCGCCTGGTGTCGTGGGTGGGCACGTTCGCCCGTTACCTGGACCAGGGCAAGCGTTTTCGTAACATCATGCTGATTCTCGGCGGCCTTACCCTGCTGGACATCATCATCTTTTTTGCATTGAAGTGGCAGGTTTTGACCATGCCCACGTCCACCACAGGCGTACAAAAGACCGCGGTGCTGCTGGGCATCCTGTTGACAGGCCCTGACATCGCCAGTTTTTACGCCGCGATCATTTTTGTGCTTGTCCTGCATTACCGGCACGCATTGGCGCGCATGATCGGCCATGCCGATACGCTGAAACGCGTGGGCAGGGGCCTGCTGGTCACGGAAACCAGGCCGTTCATGATTACATTCATCAGTTTTGTGGCCTTGCTGTTGACCTTTGAAACCGTGTTCGCAGTGGTGCCCCACCTGTCGCGTGACCTGTCCCAGAAACACGTGATCGAGGCATACAAGGCTTCCAACAAAAAGTCACCCGGCCGCCTGTACAAATACGGCCATTTCGCCGCGTCCGACGAGGAGGATTTTAATTTCTATACCGCGAACCTGCCCGCCATCCCCACGATCAGCGGGGTGGTGGCAAAACTATCGGACCACTCGGCACGTTCCTTCGTTATCGTGCCCAAAAAGGATTTTTCCCGGATAAATTACGAATTCCGGAACAAGGAAAATGGCCGGTTCATACCGGTGCTGGATGCGAGTTCCTGGCGTTTCATCCTGGTGTCCAGCAAACTTGTGGCCGGAGAAAAGGACCAGAACTGGCTGCGAAAGGCGGTTTTGACACCCAAGCAATTCGGTGCGTTGCCCGGTGTGACACGGGAATGGGTGAATTTCGAGGACAAGATAAAATTCCTGGGCTACTGGATGGCCGGCAAGGCCGTGACCAGGGGCACGGACGTGGAGATCCGCATGTACTTCAAGTGTACGCACAAGATGTCGCACAGTTGGCGCGTGTTCATGCACGTGGACAAGATAGGGTCCACCTCCAGGATCCACGGCGAGCACTTCGTGCTGAACCTGATCAAGGAAAAGATGGACACCAAGACCTGCGTGGGCTGTTTTTCCACGGCACACTGGCTGCCGGGCGACATCGTGCAGGACACGTACAAACTGAGTATCCCCATTGGTTCGCCCTCCGGGGCCTACAACATCTGGATGGGTTTTTACCTGCCCTCCGGCTCACGCCGGCTGAAGGTCAAGGGCTTCGACAAGGCAAAAATCATGCATGACGGCCACAACCGTGTCAAGATCGGCATACTCACGGTCAAGTAGGCATGGGCGGGATGTCAAACAAATCCATGGAACTGGCCCTGAAGGCCTTTGCCTTTGTCATAGGCGCGATCTTTGGCAGTTTTGGAAACGTGTTGATCTATCGCCTGCCAAAGGGCATGAGCATCGTGAAACCGCCGTCCCATTGCCCGGTTTGCGGCAAGCGGATCGCATGGTACGACAACATCCCGATCCTCAGTTACATCATCCTGGGCGGCAGTTGCCGGCACTGCAAGGCAACAATTTCACTGCGTTATCCCGTTGTCGAACTGCTGGCCGCAGTGCTCAGCGTGGTGGCATTTCTGCAGGCTGCATCCGGTCCGTGGCCGCTGCTGAGCATGGAAACCGGGATATTCTGGCTGTTGGAATTTGCATTCTTTTTCGCCCTGCTCGTGATCACCTTCGTGGACCTGGAACACATGGAGGTCCCCTACCTGCCGCTGATCATAGGCACCCTGGCCGGTGTGGGCGTGAACATCGCGTTCGGGCCGTACATGCGCACCTCGTGGCTCGATTCCGTGATTGGGATCGCGGCGGGGGCCGTGCCAGCGTTGTTGGTGGTCATGGTGTATCGCTATGCCTTCAAACGGGAAGGCATGGGCCTGGGTGACGTGTTCATATTCGGCATGGTCGGGGCGTTCGTCGGTTACAAGCCCATGGCCGTGGTGTATTTCCTGAGTTCGCTGCAGGGGCTGGCTGCTGCGCTGATCTATTTTGTGGCAGGCGGCCGCACCAGGTATCCCGAGGACGACCTGGACGAGGAGGAGCGCCGCAAATTCGAGGAGGATGCAGAAAAGCACCCCCTGCGGCTCATGGCCGTACCGTTTGGCCCTTTTATTGCATTGTCCGCCCTGGAATGGGTGATGTTTCAAGGCTTTTTTGTACGTTTGATCAACCGGATTTTTGGTATCTGAAGTCAGGGAGTTTGTGATGAAAGACACGTTGTGCGTAATACTTGCGGCTGGCAAAGGCACCAGGATGCGTTCCGTGAAACCGAAGCTGCTGCACACCATATCGGGCAGGCCGATCATCGAGCACGTGGTCAGGCACGTGGTGGATGCGCAGTTCCAGCACATCGCCGTGGTGGTGGGCTGGCATTCCGATGAAATACAGGCCGTGGTAAAAACAACGTTTCCGAAACTGGACATCGACTTCATCTTGCAGCCCGAGGCGCGCGGTACCGGGGATGCCCTGCGCGTGGTCCTGGAAAAGGCCGGCAAATACAAAAACCTGTTCGTGCTGAACGGCGACCAGCCCTTGCTGTCACCGGTCACCATGAACGCGATGCACGAGTACTTCCGCGACCAGAAACTGGACCTGGTCATGCTGTCTGCGTTCATGGAGGACCCGACCGGTTATGGCAGGGTTGTCAGGGATGATGACGGCAAGGCAATCGGTATTGTGGAGGAAAAGGACGCGGACGAGGAAATCCTGGCCCTGGACGAGGCCTACGTGGGTGTCATGGCCGGAAAGACTGCATTTTTAAAGGATTTTGTCGCTCAGGCGGACACGAACAATGCCCAGGGCGAGTACTACATCACGGACAGCCTGAAATTTGCGGCCGGCCAGGGGGCAAACTACGCGGTTTTGCCCGAGGCGGACGAAATCGAGGTCATGCAGGTCAATAACCGGGTTCAACTGGGCCGGGTGGAAGGCGTGATGAACTACTTGATCCTGGAGGACCTGATGGAAAAGGGCGTCACAGTGCGCATGCCAGAGACCGTGTCCGTCGAACTGGGCTGCGAGGTGGGCCAGGACACCGAGATCATGCCGTTCGTGCGGATCGAGGCGGGCACCGTGATAGGCAAGGGCTGCGTGATTGGCCAGGGCACGATTTTGCACGCCATGAAGATCGGTGACGAGTGCCGGGTCGGGCCGTACAACGTGCTGGAAAACAGCGAACTCGAGCCCGGGGTCAGCACCGGGCCGTTCAACCACATCCGGCCGGATACCTTGATAAAAAGCGGCGCCAAGCTGGGTAACTACGTGGAGGTCAAACACTCCGTGGTCGATGGCGGCAGCAAAATCAACCACCAGTCCTACATCGGCGATGCCACGATCGGCAAGAACGTGAACGTGGGCGCAGGCACGATTACGTGCAATTACGACGGCTATGCCAAGCACCCGACGATCATCGAGGACGGCGTGTTCATCGGGTCCGACACGCAACTGGTTGCACCGGTGGAGGTGGGCAAGGACGCGTATATCGGCGCAGGCACCACGGTGACCAAGAACGTGCCCAAGGGTGCGCTGGCCTTGTCCAGGGTGCCGCAGACGCACATCATGGGCTACGCGGCCCGCAAGAAAACCAGGACAGAAGAGGATTGACAACATGTGTGGCATCGTTGGATACGTGGGCCCTGGTGAGGGCGTGGACATCGTGCTGGAGGGGCTGCGCAGGCTGGAGTACCGCGGGTACGACAGTGCCGGTGTGGCCGTGCTGGACGGCGACAGCATAAAGGTCAGGCGCTGCAAGGGAAAACTACAGGCCCTGCGGGACTTGCTGAAACAGTCGCCGATCCAGGGCAATCCGGCGATCGGGCATACCAGGTGGGCGACCCACGGTGTGCCTTCCCAGGACAACGCACACCCGCACCAGGTGGGCGAATGCGTGCTGGTGCATAACGGGATCGTGGAGAATTTCCTGGAACTGCGCGAGTACCTGTACGCACAAGGGCGCAGGTTTTCCAGCCAGACGGACACGGAATTGATCAGCCACCTGGTGGACATGAACCTGGAACATGACGACCTGTTGCATGCGGTGGCAAAGGCGTTGGCACGGGTAAAGGGGTCATTTGCCCTGGCCGTGCTGAGTACCAGGGCACCGGGGCAGATCGTGGTGGCCAGACGCGAGAGCCCGTTGGTGGTGGGGCTTGCACAGGGCGAGACCTTTGTTGCATCCGACATCCCTGCGATCCTGGGATTCAGCAACCATGTCGTGGTCATGGAGGACAACGAGATCGGCGTGGTCACGCGGGATGGCTACGAGGGCTTTACATTGCCCGGACTTACGAAAAAACAAAAGACCGTGACCGTGGTGAACATGACGCCTGCCATGGCGGAAAAGGAAGGCTACAAGCACTTCATGTTAAAGGAGATTTTTGAACAGCCTCAGGCGATTTCCGATACCCTGCGCGGCCGTATGGACTTTGACAAAGGCGACGTGGTACTAAGTGAATCGGATGAGGACGCAGGGCTGCTGCAGGGGGTGGAGCGGGTGCACCTGATGGCTTGCGGCACGTCATTGCACGCCGCCATGGTGGGCAAGATCCTGATTACGAAACTCGCGCATGTGCCCGTGGAGGTGCACACGGCCAGCGATTTCGACCCGGACATGGTGTTTGCCGCACCCGGTGACCTGTTCGTTGCAATCAGCCAGTCAGGCGAGACGATCGACACGTTGAAGAGCCTGAAGGCGGTCCAGGCAAAGGGCGGCCGGACCATGGGCATATGCAACGTGGTGGCCTCCTCCATTGCCCGACAGGTGGACACGGTGATGTACACCAGGGCAGGACCCGAGGTCAGTGTTGCATCCACCAAGGCGTTTACCGCGCAACTGGCCGCATTGTTCCTGCTGGCCGTGGGGCTGGGCCGACGCAGGGGGGCCCTGGACCTGGATGGCGGCAGGCGCATGTTGAACATGCTGGCCACAGTGCCTGGCCTGGTTTCCCGGTGCCTGGCCGGTTCGGACAAAATACGCGAAATCGCACATAATTATATGAAATACAAGGACTTTTTGTACCTGGGCAGGGGGCTGATGTACCCGGTGGCCCTGGAAGGTGCGCTGAAACTGAAAGAGATTAGCTACGTGCATGCCGAGGGGTATTCCGCGGGTGAAATGAAGCATGGGCCCATTGCATTGATCGACCCGGCGTTTCCCACGGTGATGGTGGTCCCGAACGGACCGTGGTACAGGCGGACCGCGTCCAACCTGGAGGAGGTGCGGGCCAGGGACGGCCTGGTGATCGCAGTGGTCAGCGAGGGCAACCGTGACCTGGGCGCGATGACGGACGAGGTGATCGAGGTGCCGGATGTAGACCCGTTGCTGGCGCCGTTTGTAGCCACGATCCCGTTGCAGTTGTTCGCGTACCACGTGGCTGACCTGAGGGGCACGGACGTGGACCAGCCGCGTAACCTGGCAAAGAGCGTAACGGTGGAGTGATGCAAAGTACGATATTACAGGGGTTGTCGGACAGTCAACTGGACGCGGTGACCACCATAGACGGCCCGGTGCTGGTGCTGGCAGGTGCAGGCAGCGGCAAAACCAGGGTGATCACGCGCAGGATCGCATACATGCTGGAAAAGGGCGTGTATCCTGACCAGGTCATGGCAGTGACGTTTACGAACAAGGCTGCAAACGAGATGGCCGAAAGGGTCAGGAAACTGGTGGAACACAATGTGTACTTTCCGTACATGGGCACGTTTCACTCGGTGTGCTACAGGCTGCTGCTGAAACACGGCGAGCGCCTGGGCTACAAAATGCCGTTTGTGATATTCGATGCGGACAAGTCCAAGGTCGCGGCCAAGGAGGCGGCAAAACGAGTCGGCATCAAGGACAAGAAGGCGATCACCGAGTTCGCACGCAGGCTGACGCGATACGTGGAGCGCTACAAAAACCAGGGTATGACCAGGCCGGACCAGCCGAAATTCCAGGACCAGATGGCATTGTACCAGGCCGCGGTGTATTACACCGAGATCCTGCGCGAGGCCAATGCCATGGATTTCGGCGACCTGCTGTTGAATACGCTGGTCCTGTTGCAGGAGCATTCGGATATTCGCGAGTACTACCAGGGACACATCCGCTATGTCATGGTGGACGAATTCCAGGACACGAACCCGGTCCAGTACCACATCGTGAGGACGATTTCCCGGAAATACCGCAACATCTGCGTGGTGGGTGACGACGACCAGTCGATCTATTCGTGGCGCGGGGCCACCATATCGAATATCCTCAATTTCGACAAGGACTTTGATGATGCAAAGGTCGTGTACCTGGTGGACAACTACCGGTCCAACGCAGTGATCCTGCAGGCCGCGTCCCACGTGGTATCGCGCAACACCATGCGACACAAAAAGGTGCTGCGTCCCACCAAGGCCCCTGGTAATCCTATTATCGTACATGTCTCGGACAATCCCAAGCAGGAGGCCGCTTACATTGCCAATGCCATTGGCCAGTGGTCCTACCAGTATCCAAATAACGAGATCGCCGTATTTTTCAGGACAAACGCACAAAGCCGCCCCATCGAGGAGGTGTTTGGCCGCAGGCACATCCCGTACAGGCTGATCGGTGCGCACCGTTTTTACGAGCGCAAGGAGGTCAAGGATGTACTGGCATACCTGGAACTGGTGGTAAACCCGAACGACGATATTGCCCTGCGCAGGGTGATAAACGTGCCTGCCCGGGGGATCGGGGCAAAGACCGTTGAAAAGGCGGCACAGGCGGCCGCGGATGCTGGCACGTCCCTGTTCGATGCCCTGCTGCACATGAAGATCGCCGGTGTAAAGGGGCAAAAGGTCCGGGATTTCCTGGCGATCATCAAGGAGTTGCACGACCAGGTCGATGACATGACCGCGTTCGAGATGCTACAGGCAGTGCTGGACAGGACCCAATACCTGCGTGTGTTGCAGCAAAGCCAGGAAATGGAGGACATGGCCCGGGCCGAAAACCTGGAGCAACTGATGTCGGGCGTCAGCGAGTTTGTGCGTGACAAAACGGCTAACCGCACGGCCGATTACCTGGCCAACATCAATTTGACCAAGGGCGAGACCGAGGACGGCAGCAGGGGCGTAAACCTGATGACCGTGCACGCATCCAAGGGGCTCGAGTTTTCAGCCGTGATCATTGCAGGCCTGGTTGACGGTATCTTTCCGCACAAGAACTCGTTGAATGACGACAAACACCGTTCGGAACGCCTCGAGGAGGAACGCCGTCTGATGTACGTGGCCATGACAAGGGCCAAGGAAAAACTGGTGCTCTCCACGTTTCGGTCCAGGCGCCTTCACGGCCAGTCCTGGGAATACCTGGACCCGTCACGCTTTCTGGACGAAATACCCAAAGAATTGTGCCGTGAGACATAGGCAGTGGCGGTGGTCGTTGACCGAGACCGTGACCGTTAACCGAGGCAGTGGGCCGTGTGGATCGTGGTGGAGACGAGAACCGTGGAGCGCAGGCGGCCAACCCCTGCATCGTGTATATACTCGAGGTTAGTATCCCCACATTCAATTCAAATACGTGTTACGAGTGGTTACGGAAATATTAATGATTACAGTATGTTACTGGTGTACAGTAGAAGTTACCCCCCTCGGCCTTCTGGCAGCAATGGCTGGCACAGTCGTTGTCATCGGCGCACGGAGGTGCACAGAAATAGGCCGGGTCGTTTTTGTTGGAATCATCGTACAGGCAGGTTTCCCCCTGACTGCAAAGATAATTGGCGTTATTCTCGCAGTCCCCGCCCATGCGACGGACAATCTTCTGGTTGACCGGGTAGTAGTAATCGGGCATGCACACCCAGTTCAACGTGCCGTGGACATCCTGCCTGGGCATGCAGGAAAAATTGGCCCTGCAATCACGGTTGGATGCGCACAGCGGCGCGCACAGATAGGCATGCGCGTTTGAGTCGTACAGGCAGGTTTCATCGGAATAACAGGCATACCTGCGGTCCGTTGCGCAGTTGCCGGCCATGATCCTGACCATGCCCGTGTGAGGTGCGTAATAATCCTCGGGCATGCAGACCTTGCGCAGTACGCCGGATGTTGCATTCGGAGTACCCTGGTCGAGCAAGGGTACACAGTCGTAACCAAGCTGGCAGTTCAGGTCGCCTGCGCATGGATTTGCACAGTACAGGTCATTGACATTATTGTCCCATGACACACAGTACTCGGTGGCAGACCGGTTGGCGTTCTGGACACATTCATTGCAGCTGCTGACCTTCCTGGCACCTCCGGTGCAGCCTGAAATCAGCATGGCCGCACTGCCGATGGCCACGATACCCCAAAAAACTTTCATGTCATCCTCCTGATAAAAGCCAAAGTGTTTCACCATTTTAACGACGAGGTACCACCTTCAGTATGTGCCTTTTCCTGCGGCGGACTTTCAGCTGGCGTACCTTCTTCAAACGGACGCGCCTGACCTTGCGTATCCCGGTGGTGATGTTGTTCAGCATACCAGATAGTCCCTTGTACCTGGAACCGGAGCGCATCAAGGTCTGGACATTTGTCACCACAGGACGGCCTGAGCACTGGCGCTGGACCTTGGAATACAGGTTATCCAATACGGAGTCGATATAGTTCAACCTGTTCAAGAGCCTGTTGTACCTGCGCCTCAGTTTCCTAACCGTACCTGCCAGTACGTTAATCCGCCCCTGGATTCGGTTCCACTGGCTGAACAGTGTTCTGCATCGGTCGATGGTGGACTGGGGGGTCTGGCCTGCAATCAGGTGACTGCAATTCAGGCGGTTGTACTCGGACCTGACGCTGAAGACCCTGGAGTTCAGGTTTGTTACCTCATCGTTAATCTGGTGGATCTGGTTGGACACGGCTTCCATGTTGTTCAGCACCTTGTTCAGTTCGACCTTGAGTGCGTTTACCCGGTTTCTTAGGATCACGCACACACTGCATGACTGCTCAAAGAGTTGCTGGTCCTGGTTGAGGCTGTTTTGCAGGCGGTTTCGCTGTTGCAGCAGCGACTGTTTTCTGGCCTGGAGCCGCCTGATTTGGGCATCCACGTACTGGATGGACCTGTTTACGTTCCTCAGTTGAGCCCGGCGATTCTGAATACGATGCTTTAGTACGTTGCAGTGTTGCTGAGCAAATGCCGAGGGCATCCAGACTGCGGTCATCAAGACGAGGCTTGTTAGAAAAACCAGCGTGTGTTTGATCTTCATCATTCCTCCTGAATCATAGACAAAGAAAATATACTAAATTACATGTTCTATTGTCAACATCCAGAAGTTTTTTTGGTTCGCATGACGAAATATCGTTTATTTTCAGGTTGTTAGGGTGACCAAAAGTGTATTGTGGTCATTTAACGGTTTTTCGCGCCGCCAAGACGGAACAAACCGAATACGAACAACAGCAGCCCGTCGAGCCTTGACTGGCCATGGTGATCGATATTGCAACACCACCCTCTGGGCGGTGGTATGGGTACGGATTGTGCGTCAGGTGGTGCGCTCGTTGCATCGTAACCCGTGGCTGTCCCTGCGTTTTGGCAGGTGCCTTCACAACCGTCGCACGAGCCCTTCGTGCCCGGGATCGCAGGTGAAGTCAAGCCCCATGGCAGCACCCAAATTTTGGGTTTCATTTCACGTTTTGCCCTTCCGGATGGATTTCAGTGCGATTTTGTCCACCATGCCGGGTGCAATCAGTTTTAACCACAAGCCTATCCTGGCCCTTGCTGTCATGACCAGTTCCCGTTTTCGTTTCGCAATGGCATCCGCGATCTGTTGTGCGCATTGTTCGGCGCTCATTACGTTGGATTCATCGAGGTGACTTTTTCCCAGTGGCCTGCCGTCCGCACCCAAGGCCCTTTCCCGCACTTCAGTTGCCACGAAACCAGGGTATATCACGGTTACGGATACCTTGCTGTCCATTAGTTCCACGCGCAGGGAATCGAAGAAACCCGCCATGGCATGCTTGCTGGCCGCGTATGCAGTGCGCGTGGGCACGCCTGTTTTGCCGGTAAGGCTGGATACCGCAACCAACCTGCCCCCTGTTTTTTGCAGGTACGGCAGGGCATAGTACGTACAGTACACGCTGCCCAGGTAATTGACCCGCATGATTCGTTCAAACATGGACAGGTCCTCTATCTGTGTAAACGGCACCCACATGGAAATACCGGCGTTATTGACCAGCGTATCGATTCTGCCATATGCAGCAACCGTCTTTTCAACCAGGGTTTTACACGCCGCCTCATCCGAGACGTCCGTGGGCACTGCAATGGCCTTACCGCCTTGCTGTCTGCACAATTGCGCCACTTCATCCAGGCGTTCCTCGTTCCGTGCCGCCAGCGATAAAAAGGCCCCTCGTCCTGCCAGCAGCAAGGCCAATGCCTTGCCAATACCAGATGATGCACCTGTTATTATTACCACGTTTTCCCGGAAATCCATGGTCACTCCTGTATTGTCCGATACACATAATTTCTATTCATTGTACCCTGGAAACAGGAGCTAAGCAACTTGGGCCAATTACCTGTCTAAATTCGAGAGGATGTTGATTTGATGGCAAATTCAGGGTGGTTTCGGAATTAGGCCCTGCAAATGTTGTATAAATTCAGTGTGTTACATTGCGAGACAGATTTGGATGCGCCGCTTGCAGCGCCCGAGTGCCGAATACAGGTAATTTGGGAGATCCCTCGTCCCACCCAAATTACCTGACTAAATTCGGGAGTCGTACACCGCAAGCGGTCCATCTACTTTGTCGTTTGCACCCATTTGATGCTCGACGTACCGCTAGTACGCCTGTGCTCAAATGGGCTTAACTCCGCGTATCTGAACCGCTTTCGGCGTCCTTTGTCCTCAAATTTGACAGGTAATTTGGGTCCCATGAATCACGTTGACATAAAGGCCTTGCGTTGCTAATGTATGCATGGAAGGCTGGATTATGCAAAGCAATAAATTATTGTTAATTCTATGCGTTACGGGCCTGGTGATTGCGGGTTGCAAAAAAAAGAAACCCAAGCAGGTCGCCGGTAAAACGGTTCATGCCACGGCGGTGACAGGAAAGACCCGCAGGCCTCGTGTGGTAAGGCATCGCAGCCACGTGGCCAGGAAGCACGTCGCAACCAGGCCCGTGGTCAGGAAAATGCGCAACCGGATTGCCAGGCCGATACCCAAGGCGTTGCCCAAGACACCTGTGCACAGGCTCGCGCTGCAAGGCAGGCATGTTGTCACACCTCCCCGGCAAACTCGGCCCCCGAAAAAACTGGTCCCGGACGTGAGGCTGCTGTTGACCGTGGCGGATATAGAGGACCTGGGCCTGAAACCGAACCAGTACGAACGGGTGGCGTTGCCCGGTAAATTGCCGGGGCCGCATTACGACTCGTTGTATTACAGGCTGAAAAAGAAGGACTTTGGCATAGCCATACAGGTGTGGGCTTTCAAGTCACGGATTCAGGCCATTGCAAAGTACCGCAACCTGTTTGCGGAATTGCCGAATGCCAGGACCATAGACCCTGTGGCAGGCGATACCCTGTTTGCGTACTGGGGCGACGTGATCTATGTCGGATTTGTGCATCCCAGGCAAAAGGTGGTGGTGAACCTGGCATGCTCGAAAAAATTGTGTAGTTCCGATAAACTTTACGAGATAGCAAAACGTGTGGTGAATCACCTGGACCTGTTGTTCCATTGAAAAGTTGAAAAAGATGAAGAAATTCAAAAAGGTGCTTGTGGCAAACCGTGGCGAGATCGCCTTGCGGGTGATCAGGGCTTTGCACGAAATGGGTATTCAGGCCGTGGCAGTGTACTCGGAGGTGGATGCCGCGGCACCCCACGTGGTGGCTGCGGACGAGGCCTTTCCCCTGGGTGGGGCAACCGCTGCGGAATCGTACCTGAACATGGACAAACTGTTGTCCGTTGCCAAGGCGGCCGGTGTGGATGCCGTGCATCCGGGTTACGGCTTTCTTAGTGAAAATCCGGATTTCAGCCGGGTCCTGGAGGAGGCCGGCATCACGTTCATAGGCCCCAGGCCCAGGGCCATGGAACTGATGGCGGAAAAGACCGTGGCCCGCCAGGTGATGGCGGATGCTGGCGTGCCTGTTGTACCCGGCATGAAGGAGCCGTTGAAGGACGGACAGGCAGCGGCCGAGGCGGCCGAAGCGATTGGTTACCCGGTGCTGTTGAAGGCAGCTGCTGGCGGTGGCGGCAAGGGCATGAGGGCCGTGCAAGGGCCTGGCGAAATCGTGGCTGCGTACGAGGCAGCAGCCAGGGAGGCTCAAAAGGCGTTCGGCAACCCGGCGATCTACCTGGAAAAATTGATTCAACGGCCCAGGCACATCGAGATCCAGGTCCTGGCCGATGAACACGGCAACGTGGTGCACCTGTTTGAACGCGAGTGCTCCGTGCAAAGGCGGCACCAGAAGGTGGTCGAGGAAACCCCGGCCCAGAACCTGCCAAGGGAGGTGCGGGACCGAATGGGTGAGGTGGCATGCAAGGCCGCATCAGCCGTGCAATATCGCAGTGCAGGCACCGTGGAATTCCTGGTGGACAAGGATTACAATTTTTATTTCCTGGAAATGAATACGCGGTTGCAGGTGGAACACCCGGTGACCGAGTTGGTGACGGGCGTGGACCTGGTCCGGGCCATGGTGCGCATTGCCCAGGGCGAAAGGCTGTGGTTCAAGCAGTCGGATTTGCAACAGCGGGGACACGCGATCGAGGCCAGGGTATATGCCGAGGACCCGGCGAATAATTTCTTGCCTGCGCCGGGCAGGCTGGATGTGTATGTGCCGCCGAAAGGTCCCGGGGTCCGGATGGACGACGGGGTCAGGCAGGGGCTGGAGGTCAGCCGTTACTATGACCCCATGATTGGCAAACTGATTGCCTACGGTGCCGACCGCAGTCAGTCGATAGCACGCATGAAAGCCGCACTGGACACGTTTGCCATAGGTCCGGTCAGGCATAACCTCGATTTTCTGGCCGCGGTGATGCAAAATCCCGAATTCATTGCAGGGGAGTACGACACCGGGATACTGGACCGGATGCACTACGAGGAGTCCGGGATTTCCCCTGACGAAGCGGCTGCTGCGGTGGCTGCGTGGCTGTTTGACAGGCCCGGGGAAAAGCAGGCCCAGGGCGTCAGCAGGTGGAGGGCCGCGCAGATGTTTCATATTGCCTTTTCCAAAAAGGTGCTTTGATGGGCAGGAAAATTATTTTCGAGTCTGGTAGCACCCGCGAGTCCGCGGAGATCGATTCCACGGGTGTCAGGCATGCACGCATACGCATAGGCGATATCCTTTTCGATTGCGAACTGGTGCACAGGACAGCGGACGAGGTGGTAATGCGGGTCGGCAGGCGTACGATCCGGGTGCACCAGGTCCAAAAGGGACAGTACGTTGTGGGTGGCCGTACCATCAAGGTCACGGACCGTCGTCAAAACGGGGAACATCGTACGGATACGCAAATGGCCGGGGAACTGCGCGCTGTTATGCCTGGCATGGTGGTCAAGGTCATGGTCCGTGAAGGGCAGGAGGTGGAGGCCGGCACCCCGGTGCTGGTACTGGAGGCCATGAAGATGGAAAACGAGGTAAAGAGCCCGGGCAGCGGCAAGGTAAAGCGGGTCCATGTAAAGGCCGGTGATACGGTGGAAACCGACGCGCTGTTGGTGGAGTTTGAATGATGGACGAACTCGAAAAAAGGTACAGGGAATACCTCGATGCATTAAAGGCCCACCGGGGGCGTTATCCCGACCGGGAAGGGGCCTTTGAACTGGACGACGGAACACCGTTGGACGTGGTATATACGCAAAAGGACCTGGACGAGGGCTTTTATCCGGACCTGCGCATGCCAGGGCTGTATCCCTTTACCAGGGGGATCAACCCGACCATGTACAGGGGACGGCTGTGGACGATGCGGCAGTACGCCGGTTTTGGCACTGCGCAGGAAAGCAACCGCCGTTACAAGTACCTGCTGGAGCAGGGTCAGACGGGGCTGTCCGTGGCCTTCGACCTGCCCACGCAACTGGGGTACGATTCGGACCACGCACTGTCCGTTGGCGAGGTGGGCAAGGTAGGGGTCGCGATCGACACGCTGAATGACATGCGTACGTTGTTTGACGGGATTCCCCTGGACAAGGTCTCGGTGTCCATGACGATCAATGCCACTGCGCCCGTGTTGCTGGCCATGCTGGTCGCAGTTGCCAGGGAGCAGGGCCTTGACCCGGCAGTACTGCGTGGTACAGTGCAAAACGACGTGCTCAAGGAGTACATTGCGCGGGGGACGTACATCTTTCCGCCTGGTCCCAGCCTTGATTTGACATCGGACCTGATCCGCTACTGTGCGGAAAATCTGCCCAAATTCAACCCGGTCAGCATTTCGGGTTACCATATCCGCGAGGCCGGCTCCACAGCGGTGCAGGAGGTGGCATTTACCTTGCAGGACGGGGTGACCTATGTCCAGGCAGCCCTGGATAAGGGCCTGGACATCGACCACTTTGCGCCGAGGCTGTCGTTTTTCTTTGCCGCGCACTCCAACCTGTTCGAGGAGGTGGCCAAGTTCAGGGCCGCACGGACCCTGTGGGCCAGGATCATGAAGGAACGCTTCCACGCACGCAAGCAGCGCTCCATGCTGTTACGTTTCCATACCCAGACAGGCGGTTCCACGTTGACGGCACGGGGGGCCATGAATAACGTGGTGAGGGTGACCATTCAGGCGCTGGCCGCGATACTTGGCGGTACCCAGTCCCTGCATACAAACGCCCTGGACGAGGCACTGGCCCTGCCCACCGAGGATACGGCCAGGCTGGCGTTAAGGACCCAGCAGGTCCTGGCCTACGAAACCCACGTGGCGGATACGGCGGACCCCCTGGGTGGGTCATACCTGGTGGAAAGGTTAACGTCGGACATCATTCAAAAGGCTGAACGGCTGATGCAATGGGTGGAATCCAAGGGCGGCATGGTTAAGGCCATCGAGGACGGTTTGATCAACCGCAAGATCGACGATGCGGCGTATCGCCAGGCCAGGCAGATGGAGACCGGGACGAAAAAGGTGGTGGGTGTAAACTGCTTTGAGGAACCACAAACCCACCTTAGCAGCACCTTAAAGGTATCCGAGGAAACCCAGGCCCGCCAGATCGATGGCCTGCGGGCGTTCAAGCAGTCCCGCGACAATACCGCGGTGCAGGGCGCCCTGGATGCGGTCAGCCAGGCTGCCAGGGCGCAGGAACCTGTCATGGAGACCATTGTGGATGCGGTGGAGGCAGGGGCCACCCTGGGTGAAATAACGTCTGCGCTGGAATCCGTGTTCGGCAGGTACCGGCCGAGGCACAGGGTTTGAGGCAATGGACAAACTGGTCAGCACCCTGCAAAGCAAGCGGGCCATAGTGGTCATGGGGCCCGGCGGCGTGGGCAAGACCACGGTCAGCGCGGCCCTGGCATTGAGTACATCGCAAACCGGGAAACAGACACTGGCCGTTACGGTGGACCCCAGTCTGAGGCTGCGTGACGCCCTGGGGATGCAGGGGCGTATCGGTGAACTGGAAACAATCCCGGCCGGGGAGGGCAATCTGCAGGCGTTGCTGCTGGATACCCAAACCGAAATGGACAGGTTTGTGCGTGAATACGTCAAGGACCCTCGCATCCGGACCGCTATCATGTCCAATATCTTTTACCAGAAGGCCGCTGCCACTGCAGTGGGTACACACGAGTACATGGCCATGATTCGGCTGCACGACATGGTCAAATCCGGGTCCTATGACGTTGTGGTTACGGACACCCCGCCTACGGAGCACGCGGTGGACTTCCTGGAGTCGCCAAAACGCCTGGCCAGGCTGCTTTCGCATGATTCATTTCGCCTGGCAGCAGGGCTGATGCAGCGTTCGGGCAGGGGTGTGTTGCGATTATCCGGCCTGGTGACCAGGGGATTGTCCAGGTTTGTGGACCTGTCCTCGTTTTACTCCCTGCTGGACTTTGTGTTATCTTTTGGGACGTTATACGATGACCTGCTGGAAATCAGCCGGTGGTTCATGGAGTTTATCGCAGGTCCACAGTGCGGCATAGTAGTGGTCACGCAGGCATCCAGGCAGAGGATCAACGACAGCATCAGGTTCGTGCAGCGGCTAAAGGACCTCGGTATCCAGGTCGATGCACTGGTGGTGAACATGGTTTACCGGTGGCAGAACAGGCCTCCGTCCGGATCAGTGCGTTCCGAGGTGTTCAGCGACCTGTTTTCCGAGCCGGAGGTGGCCTTTCACTCCCGTGACGAACTCAATGCCGCGATATACAAGGTCACTTTGACCCTCCAGTGGTTCGAAGAGGTTCGCCTGGCACAGCAGGCGGAACTGGACAGGTTGCACCAGGCCTTGCCTGAAATGCCGATTTTCGTGCTGCCGGCCTTGCAAAGGGATATACAAGGGCCGCAGGACCTGTTGGGATTACTTGTCCGGGGTGTGGCATATAAGGGGCGGCGTATTCAGTGACAGTGGATCTCGCGCTGGTGACAAAATTCGAGTAAACATAGAAGAGGGTCACCCCCTGACGGATATCCTGATAAGATATCCAAATGAAATAAGGTCTGTTGTGGACCTTAAAGTTCTTTTAACTTTAACCGGGCCTGGCCGGATTAACGGCTGCCCAAAGGGGGTGACCCATGAAATT
>WGCQ01000177.1 GCA_015493765.1 Deltaproteobacteria bacterium | reverse complement strand
GGTGCCCTGGAATTCCTGTCGGATGCCAGGCAAAGGCCGCCGCAGTTGTCAGGCAAGCGCGTGGCAGTGATCGGTGGTGGCAGCGTGGCAGTGGATGCGGCCTTGACCGCAATCGAGGCCGGTGCCGAAGTAAGCCTGGTGTATCGCAGGACGAGCCGCCTGATGCCTGCAACGCCGTCGGAAAAGGCCATGCTGGTGCAAGCGGGCGTGGGCATCATCCCGAACCGCCTGCCCGTCCGGATCGGAAAACACGGGCAGGGGCTTGTAATGGACACGAAGGGCGTGGTCTGGGAGGACACGGACCGGCCGAAGCCCTCGAAATGGCACGAGGAACCGGATTCCCTGTGGCAAATGCACGTGGACATGGTGGTTATTGCAGTGGGCGAGGCCTTCGACCCGCAGGTGGATGCGGCGCTGGAGGGTATCGAGCGTGCACGAGAGGGTGCGATCCTGGTGGACGAACACATGGCCACAAACTTGCCGGGCGTATTTGCAGGCGGCGATTGCATATCCGGCACTCAGGGCACGATCGTGGCGGCCGTGGCTGACGGCAGGCGGGCCGCTGACAGTATCATCGAATTCCTGAAAGGGGGCTCAGATGCTTAAACCATCCTTGAATATACAATTTGCTGGCATAACCTTTGAAAATCCCTTTGTGCTGGCCGCGGCACCACCCACGGACAACCTCGAGATGGTCAGCCGCGGGCTCGAGGCGGGCTGGGCAGGTGCAGTGCTGAAGACCACGTCCGTGGAGGACACGGTGGTCAGCCTGGCCTATCCCATGATGAGCGCCATGGACCTGCCTGGCGCAAAGGTGGCTGCACTGGGCAATATCGACCTGATCAGCGAACACCACATCGACGTGGTGGAAAGGCGTGTCCGGATCTTGAAAAAGGAGTTTCCAAACAAGGTGATCATCGCCTCGATCATGGGGTCGAAAAAGGAGGAATGGCAGACCCTGGTCAGGAGGCTGGAGGCGGCCGGTGTGGACATGATCGAGTGCTCGTTTTCCTGCCCCCAGGGCAGCATGGGCGAACAGCCGGGCGCCATGCTGGCGCAAAACGTGGAGGCCACGCAAAAGGTTACGGCCTGGGTAAAAGAGGCGGCCCGACGCGTACCCGTGGTGATCAAGATCACGCCGCAGGTGACGGATATCGTGGCAGTGGCCCGTGCGGTCAAGGCCGGCGGCGCGGACGGGATATGTGCGTCCAACTCGATCCCCGGACTCACGGGCGTGGACATCTATTCGTTCGTGCCCTACCCGAACGTGGACGGCTTTTCCACGTACAGCGGCATCACTGGCCCTGCGATCAAGCCCATGACCCTGCGTACGATTGCGGAAATAAAACGGCACGTGGACATCGAGATCACGGGTACGGGCGGCCCTGTCACCTGGCGGGACGCGGTGGAATTCATGGCCGTGGGCGCGGGCAACGTCCAGTTTGCGACCGCGGTGATGCTGTACGGCTACGGGATCATCGACGACCTCAGGGACGGGATGCGGCGCTACCTTGCGGACATGGGCTTTGATTCGCCCATGCAAATCATTGGCCGGGCCTTGCCCCGTATAAAGGACCACGACGACCTGCCCAGGATGTACGACCTGCGCTCCACGCTGCAACAGGACAAATGCATTGGGTGCGGCGAGTGTATTACCGCGTGCCGGGACGGCGGGCACGTGGCGATCGAGTGGCAGGGTGCGGATGCCAGGCTGCCGCGGGTGCTGGAGGACTATTGCGTGGGGTGCCATTTGTGCGTGGACGTGTGCCCCACGGGTGCGCTGACCCTCAGGCGGACAGGGGGGCGCTCATGATCGAGATACGCAACGCATACATCGCCACTTTTGGCCGGGACGGCCAGGTAATCCCGGACGGCGCCGTGGTGATCGACGGCGACCGCATCGTGTTCGTTGGGCCCATGGACCAGTCCCCTGCAACGGACGATGCCCAGGTCATCGATGCCCGGGGCAGGCTGGTCACGCCGGGCCTGGTCAATGCACACATGCACTTTTATTCCGCGCCCGCATGCGGCTTGTCGTTTCGGCCTGCCGGCGATTTCAAGGGGATCCTGGAAAACCTGTGGTGGCGCCTGGATGCGGCCATGGAAGGCCCGGACATCGAGGCGGCCGCGTGGATATTCGGTTTGCGCAGCCTGCAAAACGGGGTGACCACCGTGTTCGACCACCACGCCAGCTACGGGGAGATCCGGGGCAGCCTGTCCAGGATCGGCATGGTGGCCCAGCAGATCGGTCTGCGCACGGCCCTGGCGTTCGAGGTGTCTGACAGGGCGGGCGAAACGCCGGCCAAACAGGCGATCCGGGAAAACGTGGATGCGGCCGGGGCATTCAAGGCAACCCCGGAAATCCGGGTGCTCATGGGCCTGCACGCCAGTTTCACCCTGGGTAATGCCACCCTGGCCCAGGCCGTGGAGGCGGCCGAGTCCGAGGGCATGGGCATACACGTGCACGTGGCCGAGGGCGATGCGGACCTTGCGGACGCCAAGATGCAGGGATACGCGGGCGTGGTGGACCGGCTGAACCGGTTCGGTGCCCTGGGCAAAAACACGATTGCCGCGCACTGCATCCACGTGAATGCCGAGGAGATACATACCCTGAAGCACACCGGCACCTGGGTCGTATCGAACCCCACGAGTAACCTGAACAACGGCGTTGGGATCGCACAGGTCCGCAAGATGGCCGTGTCCGACCTGATGGTGGGCCTGGGCACGGACGGGATCGCCTGCGGCATGCTGTCCGAACTGCGCAATCTGATCTTTTCCCAGCACCACCTGATGGCACACCCGAGCGCGTATTTCGGCGACGGTATCGCTGCCCTGACCGTGCAAAACCCTGCGCTGGCCAGCCACTTCTTTGGCCGGGAGATCGGGGTGCTGCGGCCCGGTGCGGCCGGTGACGCAGTGCTCTGGGATTACTGGCCCGCCACGCCCATGGACGCGGAAAACCTCGGCGGGCACCTGGCCTTTGGCGCGTGGGAGAGCCGGCCTGACACGGTCATTGCGAACGGCCGCATCGTGGTAAGGGACAAGGCCCTCGTTGACTGGGACATGGCCGAGGTCAGCGAGCGGGCAATGCACACGGCCAGGGAACTGTGGAGGCGGTGGTGAGGGACTTTATATTCCAGTGCGTGGGCTGCGGCAGGCGTTACATGCCCGGGGAAATCGAGTACACCTGCCCCGAGTGCGGACCTGTGAGGGGCACGCTGGACGTGGTGTACCAGCGGCCCGCGACCTTGATTGACCCGTACGCGCCCGGCTTGTTTCGCTATCGAAACCTGCCGTTTCAGGCCAAGGATGCGGGATTGCATGTCCCTGTTGGCTGGACGCCCCTGATCGATGCCCCGAGGCTGGCCAGCCGCCTTGGTGTGCGGCGCCTGTTTTTGAAGGACGAGACCCGCAACCCATCGGGCAGCATGAAGGACCGTGCCACTGTGTTGGCCCTGGCCCGGGCGAGGGCCATGGATGCACCGGTGATCGCCGCGGCCAGCACGGGTAACGCGGCATCCTCCCTGTCGGTACTGGCCGCTGCAGCGGGCATGCAGGCCGTGATCTTTTGTCCCCGCTCGGTGCCCCGGGCGAAACTGGCCCAGATGCTGCTGTTCGGTGCACGCGTGGTAAGGGTCGCGGGTAACTACGACCAGGCATTCGACCTGTGCGCGGCCGCGGTGGAGCGTTTTGGCTGGTACTCCCGCAATACCGCCACGAACCCGTTTCTGGCCGAGGGTAAAAAGACCGCGGCCCTGGAGATCGCTGAGCAACTGGGTTTCGGGGACATCGCCGGCGTTGCCGTGGGCGTGGGCGACGGGTGTGTGTTCGGTGCCCAGTACAAGGGGTTTGCCGAACTGTACGAATGGGGTTTCATACGCAGGATGCCCAGGCTCTTCGGTGTCCAGGCCCGGGGCGCGGCCCCGCTGGTCCAGGCGTTCGAGGCAGGGGCCGACCTGGTCACGCCCATGGTGCCTGATACGTTTGCCGATTCCATATCCGTAGGCGTGCCCAGGGACCAGGTCAAGGCCCTGCGTGCCGCGCGGCGCTCGGACGGTGCGTTCGTGGCTGTTTCGGACGACGAGATCCGCGCCGCAATGGGGCTGCTGGCCCGTGAGGGCGGGGTCTTTGCCGAGCCTGCCGGTGCTGCCGGCTTTGCAGGCCTGGTGCGGCTTGCCGATCAGGGGCGCCTGCAAGCGGACGGCACGTACGTGGCCATTGTAACGGGCAACGGGCTCAAGGACATAGAGGGCGTGATGTCCGCGGTCGGGCAGGCACCGGTGGATGTGCAGCCGGACGTGGACATGGACAGCCTGGCCGGGGTGTTGAAGGATTTGGTTTCACAGGTGTGATCATGAGGATAGCGATCTGGAATGTAAACGGCCTGCGCGCCGTGGCGAAAAAGGGCTTTCAGGATTTGGTGGCCGGCTTCGACCCGGACGTGCTGGGGATCCAGGAAACGAAACTACAGGCACCGCAGGTCACGGACGGCCTGCTGCTGCCCGGTTACGAATCCGCGTTTGCACATGCGCAAAAAAAGGGCTATTCCGGGGTGGCCCTGTTTTACAGGGTGCCTGTACAGCGCGTGTACACGGGTATGGGCGTGGAGGAACTGGACCAGGAAGGCCGGGTCATCGTGGCCGAGATGGAGGGCATGGTCTTTTTCAACGTGTATTTCCCGAACAGCGGCATGGGACCGCACCGGCTGGATTACAAGATACGCTTTTACAAGGCCCTGTTCAGTAAGGCGGACACGTACCGCAGCCAGGGCATACCCGTGATAATCGGCGGCGACTACAACGTGGCGCACAACGAGATCGACCTGAAAAACCCCAAGGCGAACGAGGGTAACCCCGGTTACATGCCCGAGGAACGGGCCCTGTTGGACGAACTGGAGGCCGCTGGCTGGAAGGACGTGTTTCGGACCCTTTACCCGGACAAGGTCCAGTATTCCTGGTGGAGTTACCGGTTCAAGGCCAGGGAACGCAACGCAGGGTGGCGGATCGACTATTTCTGGGCCTCCGATG
>WGCQ01000176.1 GCA_015493765.1 Deltaproteobacteria bacterium | reverse complement strand
ATATGAATATGCGCAAGATCCAGGGTTTATTGCTATTAGTTGTTTTATTCACCGTGGCATATCCAGTGATTGCAAAGGAAACCAGGCTGGATGTATATGTGGTGTACGATGTATCCGGTTCGTTCTGGAGGGCTGACCCGGACGGTCTGAGGTTCGTGTTGGCAAAAACATTGGCCTCGAAACTGACCATGCTGGGACCTGACAACCGGCTGAACATAGTACTGTTCGGGACCGCGGCAAAAAACGGTACCACTGATGCTCAGGCCGTGGCACTAAACAAGATGGACAATACGGTGGACCGGATTCAGCAGGACCTGGTACGTACCAATGGTTCGTGCAGCAGGGCAATCAAGGCCCTTCCACAGGCCTACCTAAAACTAAAATCCACTCCCATTTCCTGCTTTACCGACTTTTATGCGGCACTGAGATTCACAAAAAAACGCATCCAAGAGGCCCCCACACAGGTATCGGACAGCCACGGAAACAAGTATCCTTATAAAAAATATGTGATCCTGGTAACGGATGGGAAGCACTTTCCATGGCCCGGCCAGCCCAGGTTCGGCCACTTGAGGTCCTGGTACCTGAACCATATGGCCGGCATACAATCGCCTGAGCGCCGTTACGAGTGGACACAGAACCGGATACCCAAGCGGTTGGACTCTCAGATGCGAAAAATCTGGAATAACGATCTTAATCGGGTCTACGATATGGCCACTGCTATTGCAGGTATGGATGTGCACCTGGACGTGGTGGGTGTATGCGGTGGTAACTGCGAAAAAAACCTGGACGAAGGTTTTCTGGGTGCCCTGGCTCTGAAAGGCGGGGGTCGCTATATCAGGATCCGAAACACGGAAGACTGGTTGAAACAACTGGGCACACTGTTCCCGGCAACCAGCCAGTTGATCCAGTTGAAAAAGAGTTTTACGAACTGTCTGCCAGGACAAAAGAAACCTTTGAAGTCCGTAAGCATAGATATCCCGATTGAACACATGGACCGAATGATGCTGTACCTGGCATTCAAGGAAAGACTGAATACCAGCCTGCTGGACGTAACCGTGCAGTCGCCCGGTGGTACACGTTTTTCCTGGAACAAAGACGTCAGGAATTTCGCCAGGCACTACACCCTGGTGCGCAAGGGCAGTAAATTCGAACGGGTGCTCAGGATCCTTCAATTTATAAAGGACAAACCCGCTGCCGGGATATGGAAGGTCCAGGTGTCTTACCGGGGTGCCAACAGACCCTGTTTCCATGGGACTGCCAGTGCGGCCAGGCGCCAGGATGTGGAGATCCTGGTCAATGACCAGAAGGATTACAACCTGTTGACCGGTTCTGATGTACGACTGAGTGTACGTGTGGTGCTGCAGGACAACACAGTGGTCCCCATGGGCAGCGCCACTTGTAGACTGGGCAAAACCGCCTTGCACATGGAACTGAACGATGATAAGACCATGGCAGTCACAACGATCAAGCATATCCAGGGCGGCAACCAGGCCCTTACGTGCTCGGTGGATGGCCCTCAGGGGCTGTTTACGATACGCAAGTCCATCATGCTGAGGGTGGAGGACAAAAGCCCGCAGTGTTCGTTCGATGTGCTCAAAAAGATGGTCATTGGCACGATCTCACAAGTCCGGCCGTTGAAAAAGATGTTTGAATTGAGATGCAACGAAACCGAGTCCGTTGTTTTGAAGGCCAGGGTCACGGATGTGGATTTTTTATCGAAACCGAATCTGGCCGATGAGGCCCAGGACGCCTTGGACACCATGGCCGGGTGGTTCAGTGTACGCGCCATAAAACCCAGGCCCTTTAATGCCAAAAACCCGATTACAAAACTGGAACTTACTGCCGCCATACCAAAATATGCGGACCTGGCCGTGCTGCCCGAGGGCTTGTATCAGGCAAGGCTTGTGTTCCTGCTGGCAAATGGCAGCGAGGCAGGTGACACAAAATTCAGATTCAAATTGCACATCAACAGGCCAACTGTGACTCCAAAGATGATAAAATTCAGACTGGGACCGGGATGGAAGGATACAGACAGCAGATCATTAAAGATCAGCAGTGATATGAATACCAAATCCTTGGTGATTTTCAGCACGGATAACCAGTTTTTCACGGACCCGCATTTAGGAAATCCCGCACCCCACGGAGTTCTGGCCATTTCATTTGAACAACGCAAAAAGAAAAAGTTGCCGGACGCCCAGGCTGTTCAAGGCGTAACCAAGAAAAAAGAATTAAAAGCAGGCGTTTACAACACTACAGTTCCCGTTTATCTGACCCTGACAAACTCTAATCGTAAGCCCTCTGTAGACCCTGGCAAATACTACGCACGTATTGAATACCGGGGTAACACTATACCCACTGGCCATGTTACAGTGGAGGTCTGCGTTCCCAAACTGCTGGTATGGGGGCACCGTATTATGTGGTGGCTGTTCACATCTCTGTTTGTGTTGTCAATCATTTTGATGGCCATAAACCTGACCGGCAGGAAGGCAAAGGCATTGAAAATTAACGATGTGGATAAGTTTTTGAGGTTCAAAAAACGACAGATTCGCATGGTATTTTGGGTAATTTTGTTTTGGATGGTGTTTGCTGTAGTGTATTACGTCGTAGTTATGACAGGATGGTGTATATAGGATATTCCAAGGAGGAAATATGCATTTTAAAGGGACTAAACCCAAAACCTACGGACTTCCGCCAACCCTGATTGTTGGCATGGGATCAACGGGCGTGGCTGTTGCGTCACGGTATTATGGAATCCTTAGCGAGGAGTTAGGGCTGACCAGAAAATACCTGGAACAAAGTATAAGAATGTTGCTGTTCAATACGCACGAATTGGACCAGCAGTATCAATCTGCATTCCCAAAAGGGGCAGGAAACGTCAATTTCGAGTTATGCAAAGGTATAGATAAAGATTATTTCAATAAATTTTTGAACGATAATGAGTTAAAACTAGATCCTCTGTATGTGACCAACCTGAGACGTTATATTAACCAGATACAGGACAACGCCGTGGCCATGAAGGGTGCTGCCTCATGCAGGATGCTGGGCAGGATAGTATTCCTGGGCAGACAGACACAGGTGGAAAACATCCTTAAACCTTACGTGAAGGACATGTTTAACCTGGCCCTATCCAATAAGCAGAACATAGTGAATGTCTGGGTTGTGGGGTCACTGTCCGGAGGCACGACCAGTGGAGGATTTCTGGAACTTGCAGCCCTGTTACGAAAGATCGAAATGGATTTGAAGTATGAGACAGTAAATTATAACAATATAGGTATAAAGGTCGCAGGATTGTTTACCGGACCCCAGTTTTCTCCTACAAGAGATGAGGATAGCACCCTGACACATGCCAATTTTTATGCGGCCATCATGGAACATATGTCCTTCTGGACAATCAAGGGAATGTATTTCAAACTCCGTGACATGAGAGACCATCAGTGGATTGACTTAAAATCCGAGGATGATGACGAAAATGTAAAAAAAATTCAGACTTACAACCAGGTGTACCTGGTAAATAGCATAAACGAACCGGCAGCACCAAAAGACAGGGATACAGCGGATGATTACATGGCGTCGGCCCTGGTTTATCTGACCAGGGACTATCAGAAAGACGAAGGCGAATGGGCCCAGCGTTTGGTGGATATAGCCGCAGTTGGTGGGTTCATAGAAAAACAGGTCAATCAATCCAAATACCCTTATCTGGAAATTGATAACCTTATTAGGTGGTCTGATCACGAGATCCTGTCCTCCGTATCGATGAATACAGTGACAATACCTGTTCAAGAAATCGAACGATATACTGCACTGCAGGCCATGGAGGACCAGTTGGTCTGGAAGGATGCCTACATGGAGCAGGTGGTGGAATTGATTCTGCATGTATCAATGAACCTGGCTGAATCCGTGGGTAACATCAAGGATGATTTTTTGTCCGAGTGGACTCGAGCAGTGGAAGAACATGAGCGTAAAAATACGCCAGTTGGTTTACTTGAGGAGATACTGGGGCAAATGACACGCCAGAATGGAAATCAGACAGATGTTTCCCTGATATCCACAGGCGGTGATAAACTGCTCCAGGCGTTTTATCGGGTCTTTGCTCTGAAAGGTAAACACGACATCAAGACCGCTTGTAATGACGCTATTGCAAAAACCCTAAGAAGGATTGAGAAGCAAAGGAAAATCGTAGTCGAAAGAAAGAAAAAAGTTGAGCAACTTATCCAGTCTCTCAAGCAAACAGAGGCAAAATATTATGTAGAAGAGGCATACAAACAGGGGATAATCAGACGATTCAGGGCCTTTATCGCAGAGATATTTTCAGACTACGGGCTTGATCAATACATAAGGGACCTGGAAATCCTGAAAAAGGAGACCCTGTCCTACCTGGAGGCTGTGGCAGAACTGGATACCTTGAAAAAACAACAGGCATACCTGGAAAGATTCAGGGAACTTATACCACAGCTCACCAAAGCCAAAAACCTGTATATCGTTCGTTTACTTGACAAACTAAAACAGGAAAAAAGAGAACTTTTGACCCAAATGCATACCGCGCCTTTTGATGATGGCTTGCAGTACTTCCCAGAGATAACCATGAAACTTGATGAAGCCCACGCAGATGTGTTCGGTTCACTAAGAAAAGTCAACAAGGTGCATTTCAGGACAGACGAGGAAACGACCGGAAATGGCGTACTAAAAGATTATCTGGACAAGGAAGCCAGGGCGATAAGCAAGGTATTGGGTGTTGAACCAGGCATGCTGCAAGGGTTTCAAGAACCGGGCTCTGAACTTGAAAGACTCAAGCTGGGTGCAGCCATGGTAGGGGATATTGCCGCACTGAATGATGATGTCCACGAATGGCTGGGACAACACATACGGCCATGGATGAACCTGAATGAGGATGAAAACCCGATCACTCATTTTATCGTGTTCAAAAAACAAGAGGCTTCTGACTATCGGGATAACCAATCCCCAATAAGAAACATAACAGTAGAGGTCCCCAACAACAGGTTCTGGCGGCTTGGACTACAGAAACAGAAGATAGATTCGGATGAGGAATCCCGGTTTACGGTCTTCGGGATATACACCGGTTTTGGGGTCAATGACATACCTGGCTGGACAAAATATTATCGAGATAAATTCATAGATGTGCTGCTGCGTGTGCCGGACCCTTCACATGGCACACCCGAACCCAGATGTTATCCGGACATATGGAAAATTACAGAAGAGAATATCCAGGAAATAAGGAAAATGAAAAACATAAAAATAACCCCCATTGATGAAGAATAACATGTAAATACAAGCGATTGGGGAGGTATCATGAGTTCTGTAACGGATTTTGATGAGATCACGGAATTGATAGGAAACAATATCCAGGTCCTGGAGCAGTTTAGGCTGAGGACGATCACCATGGGCGTGAACCTGGTGGACTGCATCGACAGCGACATGGATACCATGCTGATGGCCATAGGTCGAGACATGGATAGGTCACTGAACGACTTCAAACAGGTGATTGGTGGTCTGGAAAAGGATTTGGGTGTTGAACTCCTGCAAACGCGCAGGGTTACGGTTACGCCGCTTGAGTACCTGGGCAGTTCCTACGTGAAACGGGCAAGAGAGGCTGGTGTTCCGAATACGGCGACCCAGGACCAACTGAGCAGTCTGGCTAAATTCATAGATGACAGGGTTACGGCCATCTTGGGGACCCAGGGCGTGTCCCTGGGCGGGGCCGAATTGCTGGGTGCATCACCCATCCTGGACGTTGGCATAGGCTCAGTACCAGCCTCCGGCGGATTCGTCCGCGTGAAAGGCCGCATCCCCGCGCCTGTCACCAGTTTCAGGAATTAAAAAGGGGGCTCCAATGACAAGGGATGAAATCGCCGAAGTACTGAGGCAATATACCGATACATTTTCAATTCACGATGAAAACCGATTCAGTTTTACGTTATTCACGTTACCCCATAACTTGGAAGTACACTACGAAAGGCACGAGTACCCGGATTACTGCATACTGTGGACCGAACTGGAAGAGTTCGGAAACATCGAAGACTACAAAAAATGGTCGATGATTGCCGATCTGGTACGCTTAAGATTCCACGCCAGTCCGTTTACCAGTGACATGGACCTGATGTTCGATTTTGACCTGAATACACGAAAAATAAAAATGATAATTACAAAGCCTTTTGGCGGTGAAATCGACCAGGAAACTCTGGATACCTGCCTATACAAAATAACTTCGAGTGAAACAAAGGCAACTTTGATATGGATCAGCCCCGATCCGTTTCATCAGGAATTTCATGAACACCTTGCCATGGAAACAACTGAGGATTACTTCAGAAAAAAGATTGAAAATTTCGGTGATAACGACGACGGTTCAGACGATGAATCGAACACTAAATATGAGCATAATATCTCCGAGTTAAATACTAAAGATAGCGATAATGAAAACGATGATGACAATCCTATGGACAGGGAGATAAGCAGGATCCTGGATATGGACGAAGACGATGATGATGAGGACTTCGATGCATTGATGCAGCAAATGATGAATGACTATGACTACGATTTGGAAGAAGATGAAGACGAGGCGACAGGTCCTGATCGGGATATGTTGACATGCGATACAGCTGAGGCACTGAAAAGACGCAACAAACTGGAGTCCATACTAAAGACAAAGGTATTCGGCCAGGACGCGGCAATCCGGTCCCTGGCGGATGCGTATTTCAAATCGATGACACATCCAAACCCCAAGGGTCCACGGGGGATTTTTACGCTCATGGGGCCTGGTGGCGTAGGTAAGAGCATGCTGGCCCAGGCCTTTGCCGATGCACTGAATGAGGTGGAAGAGGTTGATTATGCATTCCTGAAATTGGACATGGGCAATTTCAGCGATCGTGATTTTTCAGAATCCCTGAGGAGCGGTAGCCGCGGACTGTTAACCGGCCACGTAAGGAAACACCCCTATTCGGTGGTGCTGTTCGACGAACCTGACAAGGCCTCTGAAAACATATTGAACGCCTTGTATCCTATCATGGAAAACGGGGAGACTGGAGATGATTCAAAATCCAGGAAGACCGATTTTTCAGGAAGTTTTCTGGTGTTTGCCTGTAAATTTGATCCTGATGAGCAGGATGTAAGACTGGGATTCATGCAGGACATAGGGGCCAGCACAGTGGAACTATTAGATCTGCTGTCCCAGGTGAAAAAAAAGGAACCGTATTACGAAATCGAGCAGCCATTGTTTCCACCGGCTTTCATATCCAGGTTGGCGATGGGTGACGCCATGCTGCTAAAACGCCTCCGGGTCAAGGACCTGCTAAAAATCATGACACTTGAGATGGAAAAAGACAACGTGGTTGAAGGCTTGTCCCACAGGGTCCAGTTTGACAGGGAGGCCATGGTGTTGTTTATGCTGAGCCTGCTGCCCAGGCTGGATGCCAGACAGGTGGTCCTGAACATAAGAAAACTGAAAAGCAGGATACTGGACATCCTGTTGCACTTTACCAATCCGCCTGTGCCAATGACGTATTTCAAACATGACGAGGATGAGGGACAGGAACCAATAGACATCCGGGTGGAACCGAACGATGAGGCCAGTGCATTTCTGTATGAGGAACTGCAAAAATTGTCCTTCAATCTGGTGGTGGTGGATGACGATGCGTTTTTGGAGCCATTACTGCGGGATTATTTCCAGGACAAAACGGAAATGAACGTATCCGTAAGTAGATTCAGCCCGGGCCTGGATGCGCTGGTCCTTGAAATCCGCAGGCAATCGCCGTCGTTGATCCTGCTGGATCTATCCATAAACGAACCCCCTGACAGCGCCAGGGCCAGGCAGGGGCAAAAGGTGCTGCGACAACTCAGGCTGGAGTTCCCTGACACACCGATCTACCTGTTCAGCGAGTACGTAGGACAGCGCATGGGGTTCGACACGGTGATTGACAACGTACTGGTTTCCGGCGGCGCAAACGGATTTCTGGTTGCCACGGAGGGGATCAGGGACAACCCGGATGATTTCACGGCCAAACTACGGGACGTGCTGGAGGAACTGCATTATGAAGCCCTCATAAACAATGCCTTACGCAGCCGAAAGGCCTACACCTTTGACCTGAATTCAGCGTGGAATGATGACACAGCCACCGTATCCATCACTGTACAAAAGCCTTATAAATCAGTATATTATCGAATAGAGGATCAGAAAGGACCGGTTCGGTTTGCAGGCATTCCGGACATCACTTTCGAGGATGTCATCGGCCTGCACCGGGCCAAAGACCGGCTAAGACATGTTGTGGAGTGGTTACACCACCCGGAAATCCTGAATCGTGCGGGGATCAAGCCTCCAAGGGGAATTTTGCTGGCAGGCCCGCCCGGAACGGGTAAGACCATGCTGGCCAGGGCCGTTGCCGGTGAGGCGGATCTGCCGTTTTTGAGCCTGTCGGCCAGTTCACTGCTGGGTCAATATGTTGGTGAAACGGAACAGCATATCCGCGACCTGTTCAATACTGCCCGGAAATACGCGCCCTCCATAGTATTCCTGGATGAATTGGAAGGGATCGCCCCCAAAAGGACGTTAAAACACTTGGAGGCACACCAGGTAACCGCACTGAACCAGTTGCTGGCCTCCATGGACGGCTTTGTGAAGTCCACGAAACCGGTGTTTGTACTGGCCGCCACCAATCACCCCGAATTGATAGACCCTGCGTTGCTGCGGCCTGGCAGATTCGACAAGCTCATAACGATTGAACCACCGAATTCGCAGGTGAGGGCCGAGATATTGAAACTTTATCTGGGCAAAGTAGGAATCCGGGACCCCCAGGATGTAAACCCGTTGTTGCAGCGCATCATCCCGTGGACAACAGGCATGACACCGGCCCAACTGGAAAATATCGTTACCGAGGCCGCTTACATGGCGCTTTCCAGCCCGGGACAAAAGATTACGCCGGAAATCGTGCTGCAGGCCGCCCAGCAGATAAGATTCGGCGCAAAGGATGAAAACCTGGTGTTGTCAGAGGACCAGAGGCGCAACCTGGCCTTTCACGAGGCAGGACATGCCGTGATTTCACACTGCCTGTTCCCGGAAAGGCACGCTGACCTGATCAGCATAATACCAACAGAGGCCGGCTCCCTGGGATACGTGCACATACCCGAGGCAAACGACTGGGTTTCCATGGACAAGGAGCAGATTTCCAGATACATAATGGTACTGATGGCGGGCAGACAGGCCGAAATCAAGGCCGGTTACCCCGCATCCGCAGGGTGCAGAGATGACCTGGAAAAGGCGACTCAGATTGCCTATGCCGCCGTGGCCGAACTCGGTATGGACAATGACCTGGGTCCCATGGTCCTGGACGCCCTCCCCGAATCAGTCCAGGGATCCGTATCACCCCGAATCATCGACTCCCTCAAAGAATGGATAACCAACGCCCAAAAACAAACCGACGAATTACTGGAAAAACACTGGGAAACCGTCACCCTGCTGGCCAAGGCGCTCATGGACAAGGAAACCCTGGAACGCGGGGATTTGGAGGCGTTGGGGTTGTGACCTGAATTGCCGGATTAAATTCGGCAGTCAGACGGCTAATGATGATGGCTTGGGGGTGTGAGGTAATCCTTGTAGAAATCCTTTAATTTTTCGATCTCCCTGTCAAAATCAAAGTGCTCATCCAGTTCAAGAACGCCCTTAATCCGGTCCTTAATCTCATCATCACATGCAACATCCCAGTAGATTGGAGACCTTATTTTGTCACAATTTACCTCGGGCGCCACGATCAACGCCCTTTTTCCGCCTTTTATGGCCCATTGTGCACTCGGGATCCCTTCGGCTCTGATCCTGAAATTATCGTACACCCTGAGCAATCCGAATATGAAGATATCAGCATTATTGAAGATCTCCCCGGATAAAAGGTCGCTGTTTTCGTAAGTAAAGGCGTAGGTTTCCATTTTTAGTAAAATATTCAAATATCCGGCAATTGCCTCTGAAAGCACCTCGGTATTTGTAATGATTACTGCGGTTTTTTGCATCGTTTTACTCAAAAAAAGCCTTTTCCAGGGTTTCCCGGTTCAGTAATTTCGACACATCATTTTCTTCGAAAAACGTTTTCCCCTGACGCATCACAACGGCCCTGTCAAACCATTGCGCAACATATTTCAGTTTGTGTTCAACCATGAGTATTGTAAAACCTTCATCCTCGTTCGCTTTTTTCAGCCCGTTCAGGATATCAACAGCGGCCTTTGGTGACAGCCCGGCAGTGGGTTCATCCACAATCAGAATGTCAAATTTCCTCATCAATGCCATACCAACAGCAAGGGCCTGCCTCTGGCCACCGGAAAGCAGACCGGCCCGTTTTTCCGTAATATCCGCCAGGAATGGAAAAATTGAAAATACCCAGTCCATACGCCTTTGCAAGTATCCGTTTTTGCAGTAAAAACAGGAAAGTTCAAAATTTTCCATTACCGTAAGTTTTGGAAAGATATTCCTGGTCTGAGGCAGGTAGCTGATTCCTTGGTTGATCCTTTTGAACACCGGAAACCTGGTTATGTCCGTATCTTTAAATCTGACGCTCCCGGAATAGGGTTTAACAACACCGACCAGGGTCTTCAAGAGCGTGGATTTCCCGGAACCGTTGGGGCCTATCAAAAGCAGCCGTTCCCCCTCCTTGATACTTACATCAACATCCCACAGGATCTGCCTTTTCCCGTATCCAGCATTGATCTTTGTTGCCTCAATAAGGTTTTTCATGTTTTAAAGTCCCATATAGAGTTCCCGAACCTCATTGTGTCCAAGTACGTGGTCGGTTCTGCCTGTAAATACAACCTTTCCCTCATGCATGAAATAGACCCAGTCCGCAACCTTCGACACAACACTCATATTGTGTTCGATGATTGCGATTGTCTTGCCCCTTTCGTCTTTTAACCTGCCCAGAAGCGCAACTATCTTTTCAATCATCATTGGGG
>WGCQ01000175.1 GCA_015493765.1 Deltaproteobacteria bacterium | reverse complement strand
CGGGGCATGCATGAATTCGCGGTGGCCTATTATGCGGCGAATTACCTGCAACACCCAAAGGACAGGAAGGCAAAGGCCCTGCTGAAACTGGAGGCGCAACGGACGTTCAGGCGGATGGACATGGATTACAGGCAGGCCATGGACCGGGGCAGGTTCGAAAAGGCCGCGGACCTGGCGTTGTGCGAGGACGCTCTGGCCCGGTCCTTGCAGGGGTTATCACTGACAGGTGTGGATGCAAACGATGCGGCAGGCAGGTTGTCCATGGCCTTGAAGGCATTGAACAAAAAGGCACTTGCCATGGTGGACCGGGCTGAGGTCAGGCAACTGCCGATCAAGAAAAGGCTGAGATTGCTCAGAAAGGCCAGGGCCATTAATCCTGCGAATCCGGACCTGGATGAACGTTACGAGCGGCTGCGCAGGATGGCCATGCACTACGTGCGCGTGGGGTGCGTGAATGAAACCGGCGTCCAGGGGCTGTGCCAGTTGGCGAAAGGCCGGCTGGAATCCGCCATATGCGGTGTGGACCGCGAATTCATCACCCTGGTGACCGAACCGAACGACCCCAGGGTGAACACGGAAATCGCGATCCGGGTCACTGGCGTACGTACCGGGGACTCGATGTGGCGCCAGCAGGAAAAAGGGGTGCTAAAGGCCAAGGTCCAGCGGCTGAACCGGTTCAGGGAGCCCGTGATCCGGGACGGCGAAATCGTTTACCAGGTGGTCACGGCGTTCTACCAGATATTTCAACGCATTACCTATGTCCACGTGGACATGAACGTGCGGGTCCTGGACCTGGAACACGGTAACAGGGTGCTGTACGCCAGGCATCTGCAGGCACAAAAAACCAGTTCCAGGCGGTTTTACCGATGGTCCGGGGACGAACGGGCCGTTGCGGCATATCCGAAATTCATTGGCATGAGCACGGGTCAGTACCCGCCCACGCCCCCGTTGAAAATGGTGTTTCCTGCCACGCAGACGGCGATCGGCAGGGGGATTGGTGCGATCATCGACCTGCTGGAGTACAGGTGAAATCATGAAACGATACGTGCTCGCGTTGATCGTTGCGGTGTGGGCCTGCGCCGGCCCGAACATGTATTTCGACCCGGCACCTGCACCGTCATGGATACACAGGGCCTCGTGCACCATGGACCCCGTGACCGGCAGGCTCACCGCAGTGGGCAGCACACCGGCCACCACCAGGGTGGACGAGGATTTGAGGCTGGCCAAATACGACGCAATTTCAAAGGTTGCCCGCATGATCAGCAGCGAGGTGTCCTCAACCACCACGGTGTGGCAGGTCCAGGCCTCCGCCGGTTCGAGCCTGGCCGGCCGCAGCATCCTGCAAAAGGACATCAGGGTCCGCTCCAGGATACGGGTGGCGGACGTCATGGTGCGGGCCCATTACCGGGACAAGGCCACGGGCACGGCTTACGTGTTGATAGCCGTTGACACCAGGGCATGGGTGCATCGCATAGAACGCCGGTTGAAACGCCGGCTGCGCATGGCCCGGGAACAACTCAGGCTGGCCGGGGCCATGATGCAACAGCGTCGTCCGTTGAGGGCCTATGCCCACCTGATGGTCGCGGACCGGCAAGGGGCGGCCACAAATTCCGACCTGATTGTGCTGGGCGTCTTGCAGCGGGACAACCAAACCGGAAACAGGATGATGGGTTTGAAACGTAAAATCCATGCCTTGCTCAGGGAATTGAAAAACGACACCGTGTTTTCCATGCGCGTGGACTGCCCGTTACCGGATGCCGCCGCCATGTTCAGGAATCGCATCCAAAATTTCCTGGCACGCCATGGGATGCGCACCAGCGGCAACGGCAGGTACCGCGTGGTAATCAAGGCGCGGGTCTTTGCACAGTACAAGGGGCCGCACCGGGTGGCCAACCGGGTCGAGCAGGTATTTCGCGGCCTGGGGAACATCAGGGTCCTGGACGCGGACGGCGAAGTGGTGGGACCGTTGAGTTTCGGTTTGCCCCGTGACACCTACACGGCCAGGGCAATCAACCGGCAGGCCGCGTATAAACAGGCAGTTACCCTGGCGGCGGACATGCTGCAAGCAGGCTTGAAAAGCCGCTTCAGGCAGACCTTTTTCCAGCCCGGGGCGGAAAACCTCTGGGAATGATTTTTGAAGTGGCGGATACGAAAGTGCAAAGCGCTTTGTCCCGGTAAAACAGGGGCACCTTCCATGGATTTAGAACGGATTCAGTTTGATTATTTCCATTAAATTTCTATAATTTATTGTACGGGGAGGAAATCATGCGCAAAATCTCTGTAATTTTATTGACAGTAATGTCAACAGGCCTGCTGGTTTGGGCCGGGTGTACGGATGCACTGCACGCGGTGAATCCCGCGGCAATGGAGGTCCACACGCCGAACATCACCAGGGATACCTGGCATGGGCAGGACACCGTCCTGACAGACAGGATCGGGGATTCAAATGTCCCTGATGTGGCAAGGGATGTCCATACCCGTGACACCAATGACAACCTGGCCGGGCATGACGAGGGTATCCCGGTGGTCACGGACGATAACTGCAAGCCATGCGCAAGCAATGCGGACTGTTCAAGGGGTTATGAATGCATCTCCCTGCCAGGGGGCAAGGCCTGCCTGAAACAATGCAAAGACAATGGTGACTGCATTTCCGGATACATCTGCTATGCCTCATCCCGGGAGGACAAAAACTGTGTCCCACCTTCATACAAATGTGTAAAATGTGCGTTCCAGGGGTGCCCGAAGGGCAAGGTGTGCGACCTCAGCAACGGCAGGTGTGTTGATAAGGTCCCGGTTTGCGGAATTTGTACAATGGACTGGCAGTGCGGGATCGGTAGCCGTTGCTATCGCGATGACCCGTTTTCAAAAGGGGTCTGTATGCCGGAATGCAAAAGCGTGTTTGACTGCCCGAACCCAAAGGGCAAATACACCTGCGGAATTTATTCGGGAATAAAGGTCTGTCGCCCCGTTGATACGGGCGTATGCTGTCCCGCGGACAGGCCCCACATGCTGGCTGACGGCACGTGTGTCCAGTGTGTAAAGGCCTCTGACTGTGCCAATGACCAGTATTGCGATACGAAGACGCACACGTGTACCGCTGGCTGTCCTGCAGACCAGAAACGGTGCAGCGATGACAACCGGTGCCACCAGTGTTGTACGAACGCGGACTGTGCATCCGGTAAGCAGTGCAGGTCGCACACCTGTATCGACCCCGGAAATGACCCATGTCACGGTGCATGCACGGACCCAAACTATTCATATTGCGTCAATTACCAGGGACAATGGACGTGTGCCTCCTGCGACCCCGATGTACCCGATTCCTGCCCCTCCGGTTGTTCATGCGACCCCGACTCTTATACCTGTCTTACGCCGGATGGTTCCGTCTGTGGTTGTGATGGTTGCATTGATGGGTGCGCGGCACACCTCAGATGTACCAGGGACGACGATTGTTACAGTCCCAATGGCCAACCATTGAAGTGTGATCCCCAGGGATTTTGCTATGACCCGTCGGGTTCTTGCGATAATGAACAGACTTGCTGTAATGAGGTTAGTGGCAGCAAGTGCTTTGACTTGATGACCCTGTTATTCAATGGTTTGCCCGGGCAACCAGGGGTTACAGGAGGTATAACCATGGGTGTATGCACCTGCGACAACGGGGCAAAATGCCCGGACGGACTAAAATGTTACCCTTTGGATATAGTTTGCACAATGCCTAACGTTGGTGAGGTGTTGTGTCCCAATGGTAAATTGCCACAAAATGCACCGCGGCATATCTGCAAGGACCCCCGGTCATTGTTTACACAGAAATAAACTTAAACCGAAACTGGTCAGGTAATTTGGCTGACTGCTACCATGGCATTTTGGATCCGGTCGGCCATGCGTATGGATATCCTTTTTCTGTCCGGCCGCATGGATGGCGTGAAAAGGTCCTGGAAATCATCAATGGGTGCATCCACTATCAATATATTGCCTATGCGTTCGAATGGTGCCAAACGGGAATTTATTTCCTGTACCTTTGCACGAAACATTTCTTTGACCTCTGAAGAGGCTGCCAGGTCAGCATTGTCCTTGAACTGTATATTTTTTTGCCTGGCCCAGGAGCGCAGTTGGGGGAAAGCGGGAAATATGACAACGAGCAAGGATGCAAATTCCTCCCCCAATAGCACAGCCCTCTGGACGTAAGGTATCTCCAGGAACCGGGTCTCGATCTCTTGTGGGGCAATCAGTTTCCCGGTAGATGTTTTGATCAGGTCCTTCTTGCGGTCCGTTATGTGCAAAAAGCCGTCCGGGTCAAGGACGCCTATATCACCGGTTTTCAACCAGCCATCCCGGTCAAAGGCCCTGAGGCTTTCTTCGGGCCGTTTGAAATATCCCTTCATCACGTTTGGCCCCTGGACCAGGATTTCACCGTCTTCTGCGATCTTGACCCGTGCATTTCGTAAGGGTATGCCTACGCTTCCGAACTTGAATCGGTTTACCCTGTTGACGCTGACGATAGGTCCGGCCTCGGTCAGGCCGTAGCCTTCCAGTATCAAAATGCCAAACTGGTGAAAAAAGCGGGCTGTTTCCAGGGGCAATGGTGCGCTACCGGATACAAAAAATCGCAATCTTCCACCAAAGAAATCCCTCACCTTGCGGTACACCAGCCTCTCCATCGCACCATTGATGATGTCAGCCGTCATGGACCCGCCATGGAACTCATCCTTCGATGCACGCTTGCCCATGCGCAGGACAAATTTGCTAACGGAACCCAGATTTTTGAGTACGGCGGCATGTAATTTGGGTTGTACCATGCTGAAAAAATACGGGACCGAGCACATGACCGTGGGCTTCAGGCGTTGCATGTCACTCACGATAGTGCCAGGTGAGCGGGGAAAATTGATGGCAGCACCCACGTATATTGCCGTGTAATAGCCCCCTGTCCGCTCAAAGGCATGGGAGAGGTCAAGGTAGGACATGAAGTCATCGGTGTCCAAAAGCGGTAGTGCCGCCGCGGCATCCGAGCAATTCGCAATAATGTTCTGGTTGGTCAATATTACGCCTTTGGGGTAACCACTAACCCCCGGGGTATAGATGATGGTATGGATGTCATCAGGGCCGATGTCCAGGTATTCGTTTCGCAGGCGGCGACGTTCAGATTGTGTGGGTGATGTGTTGATAAAATCGTCATATGAGCACATGGGCACGTCTTTTTTTGTGGTGCCGTCGAATATGACTATCTTTTGCAACCCGGTCAGAAAGTCCAAACGGGCCATTACCCGTAATGCGGTCATTTCGGTATCGGTAAATACCACCTTTACCTGGGTTTCCTTGAGGATATGAGCGATTGTATCCGGCGCCAGCGACGGGTAGATCGGCACGGACACGGCACCTGCCAGCATAATTCCAAGGTCTGCAAATATCCAATGCGGACGGTTTGCGGACAGAATGGCTACCTGTTCACCGGTGTGCACACCAGCCTGTTTCAGGGCGATCGCAGTCCGCATGGCGTGGTCAAACACATCTTCCCACGTAAATTCCACCACCTCATCCTGCTCGATTGCCCTGATCAGTACTTTTTGTCCGTATTTCCTGGTGAGGCTGTCGAACATATGTGCGATGGTCGCGTAACTCATAACTTTAAAAAAATACCATTATATGCCATTTTCGGTTATGATAAATCGCAGGATAACGTGTCCTTTGCCGTATATTCGATGCACTCCGCTTTTTTCCGGAATTAGCCTGGATAGTCCCTAATTACGTGATGGCTGTGTCCCGAGTCCGGAAACCGTGACCGTTGGCCGTTGTCCGTGACCGTGGCCGTTGGCCGTTGGCCGTTGTCCGTGGCGGTGGCAGTGGCCGTTGTCCGTGACCGGGGTTTCCGGTTACAACGGGAGCCTTCCCGAAAGGCCCGCAGGGCCGTCCCGAAAGCAGCCGCAGGCTGCGTCCCGAGACCCGAAACCAGAAGGCAGAATTCAGTGACCGTTGACCGTGGCGGTGGCAGTGGCCGTTGTCCGTGGCCGAGTTTTCCGGTTACAACGGAAGCCTTCCCGAAAGGCCCGCAGGGCCGTCAATAGCCAGGAATATGTCACCACCCCAAAACCACAAATATGTCACCACTTCCGGCAAAAAAAGAGGGGGTGGAGGTCTGGGGAAAAGGTGAGTGACCAGAGTAGGGATGTAGGGTGGATTT
>WGCQ01000174.1 GCA_015493765.1 Deltaproteobacteria bacterium | reverse complement strand
CACTCAGGGCCTTCAGAGTATCGCAGTTCCTGTATCCTGACAGTATTTTCGGCAGGCGTTCTTTCCTTATGCTGAACAAATTATTGAAGAGGGTTAATCCTTCGGGTAAATAAACCCAAATTACCTGTCAACTTTGAGTACAAAGTACGCCGAAAGTGGTTCAGATATGCGGAGTTAGCCCTATCGTACGTCGAGCATACATGGGTGCAATCGGACCAAGTAAGGTTAGCCGCTTGCGGCGTACTCCTTAAGGTTGCAGGCCGTGATAACGAGCCGTCAGGCGAAGTTTCACTTCCGAATTTAGTCAGGTAATTTGGGATAAACAAACCTACCTGTTTTTGTATCCGAAATTTGATGGACTCGTAATAAATCAAAATGGACAATCCATGTCTAATAAAATCAAATGGTTACAGAATCTAAAGTGATCAAAATCGGACTTTTTACGAATCCATCATGCTTTGATAAACAAAGTGTTCTAAAAATAACCTCACATCGAAGATCCCTCAAACACAATTGAGTCTTTACACAATCGACATTTTTTTGATATAATACACAATGTGTTTGATTTTCAAGAATATGAGGGATCCTTTTGGAAAAAGACAAAAAAACCGTCATAGTGCCGCAACCTGACGGTCCGTATATCGTCAAAAATCTGGCTCATTTCGAAAACTCCAGGCAGGAACCGATTGCTGTGAAGCCGGTCATGGCGTTGTGCAGGTGCGGGGCATCCAAAAACAGGCCATTTTGCGACGGCAGCCATGTACGGGTAGGATTCAGCGATAAAAAATCTCCCGAAAGGGTGCCGGATCAACGTGATGAATACCGGGGGAAAGGGATCACGATTTACGACAACCGGGGGATATGTTCCCATGCCGGGTATTGCACGGCCAACCTGCCCCAGGTGTTTCGCCAGGGAAAGGAACCGTGGATCGACCCGGATGCGGCTGAACCGGATGAAATACGCCGGGTGATCGATATGTGTCCTTCCGGTGCACTGGCATACGAAGCCGCGCCAGCACCAACCGGGAAACCGCGGATTCGAATCGCCCGAAACGGACCCTACCTGATTACCGGCGGCCCGGTACTGGCTGGTACGGACCTGGGCGATCGGGCCCCGAAAGACCATTACACCTTGTGCAGGTGCGGCAGATCCAAAAACAAGCCCAGGTGCGACGGGTCACACTGGTACGCGGCGTTCAAGGACGATGAGGCCCTGACCATATACGCTGCCAACAGTGGGCAAACAGGGGGCACGGCCTGGGTGAAGGTGGCTGGGCCTGAGGCCTTGGAGGACGGCGGCATGCTGGCTGTTACTGCAAACAACCACCAATTGGTGTTGTCGAAAATAAAGGGCAAGTACTATGCGGTCCAGGGCGTTTGCCCCCACCAGGGCGGCCCCTTGGGCAAGGGCAGGATCGACCACGACACGTTGCGATGTCCCTGGCACGGCCACGCCTTTGACCCTACCACAGGGAAATCCCTGGCAGACGACCCCGACCTGGAAACGTACAAGGTGGAGGAACGCGATGACGGCATTTACGTGCAGGTGCGGACCAGGGACAAAAGCGGCTGGACCGTGGGTCACGTGATCGCGGAAACCATGGTGAACTGGGGCGTGACCCACGTGTTCGGCATGGTGGGGCATTCGAACCTGGGCCTGGCCGAGGCCATGCGGGTACAGGTGGAAAGGGGCCGTTTGAAATTCATCGGCGTGCGTCACGAAGGGGCCGCGGCCTTTGCGGCTTCCGCCTTTGCCAAGGTTACGGGCCGGCCTGCCGCGTGCCTGACCATTGCCGGGCCGGGCGCCACCAACCTGTTGACCGGGTTGTGGGATGCGCAAATGGACCGCGTGCCCGTGCTGGCATTGACAGGACAGGTGGACACCCATTACATAGGGACCGGGGCGTTCCAGGAAGTGGACCTGAAGGCGGCGTTTTCCGGTGTGACAGCGTTTTCCAAGACCGTGCTGCCTGATTCGGATCACGCGGAACTGGTGTCCCTGGCCCTGAAATACGCCATCGTGAACAGGACCGCGGCCCACCTGGTGGTGCCAGACGAGGTACAGGTACAGGACGCAGGGCCCCAGGCACCGGGACATCCGGACGGCAGGTTGTCGGATACGGCGATCACACCCCCGGAACAAGACATCGCCATGGCCATGTACCGGCTCAACGCGGCCCGGCGTCCCGTGATCATCGTTGGATACGGGGCGAGAAACGCCATGGGACCGGTGATGAAACTGGCAGAGCGGCTGAACGCACCGATGTTGACCACGTTCAAGGCCAAGGGACTGGTTTCGGACTCGCATCCGCTGGCCTGTGGTGTGCTGGGGAAAAGCGGGACCCCGGTGTCCAGTTGGTTCATGAACAACGCGGACCTGCTGTGCGTTTTCGGGGCGTCTTTTTCCAGGAACACGGGGATCGACAGGACAAAACCCATAGTGCAGGTGGATTTCGACCGAATGGCCTTGGGACGTTTTCACGAGGTGGATTCCCCGGTGTGGGGGGACGTTGGGGTGACCGCTGACATCATGCTGAAACGCCTGGCCGCGAGTGCAGGTGGTGTGGACGTACGGCCGGAAATTGCGCAAAGATGGGATTCATGGCGCAGGGAAAAGGAAAAATGGGCCGAAACCCTCAGCGAGAAGGGACTGAATTCCGCGTTCGTTATGCACGTGTTGTCCCGGGAAAGCCCGGGTAACGCCTTGTTTTGCCTGGACGTGGGCAACAACACCTATTCCTTCGGACGCTATTTTGAATGCCGTGACAACCCGGTGGTCCTGTGTGGTTACCTGGGGTCCATAGGGTTTGCCTTGCCCGCTGCAATAGGCGCCTGCCAGGCCGGGACCGGCAGACCCGTGGTAGCACTGAGCGGTGACGGGGGATTCGGCCAGTACATGGGCGATTTCAACACAGCGGTGAAATACGACATGGACATCACGTGCGTGGTGATGAACAACGGCGAACTGGGCAAGATATCCAAGGAGCAACGGGATGCGGCATTGCCCGTGTGGCAGACGGGCTTGTCAAACCCGGGTTTTGCCGAATTTGCACGAAATTGCGGCGGGTTTGGGGTACGCGTGGAATCGGCGCCTGAACTGGCAGGTGCATTGAAACAGGCCTTTGATCACCGTGGTCCGTCCCTGGTGGAAATAATCACTGATCCGGACCTGGCATAGGATTTGAGGAGAACAAGATGATAAAAGAAATTACAACATCCGAACTGGCCGATGCATTGAAAACAACCGACATTCAACTGGTGGATGCCAGGCGCGTGGACGCATACAACGGGTGGCGGTTCGCGGGTGAGCAACGGGGCGGTCACGTACCGGGGGCCAGGTCCTTGCCCGCGGACTGGTTGCAGGACGAGAACTGGCAGGCGATCGTGGCAGCCAAGGGTATCGTGCCACGGCAAAGGGTCATCGTATATGGGTACGTGGCGGATGAGGCCATGGCAGTTGCAAAACGGTTCGTTGAGCTGGGGTATGGCGACGTCAGAGTGTACCCCGGGTTCGTGGACGAGTGGAGCGCAAACACGGGCCTGCCCATGGACCGCCTGAAACGTTACCGTAACCTGGTTTACCCGGAATGGGTGCAGGAACTGGTGGCAGGCCGCAGGCCGCCGGAATACGACGGGAACAGGTTCGTAGTCTGCCACAGCCACTACATGAACCGCCCGGACTACGATGCGGGGCACATCCCAGGTGCCATCGCGCTGGACACGCTGGAACTGGAGGCCCCGGAAACGTGGAACCGCAGGTCACCGGCGGAATTGAAATCCACCCTGGAAAGACACGGGATTACGGCTGACACTACCGTGGTGATGTACGGCAGGTTTTCATCCCCCAGAAACGAGGACCCCCATCCGGGCAGCAACGCCGGCCACTTGGGCGCGTTCCGGTGCGCAGCAATCATGATGTACGCTGGCGTGAAGGACGTGCGCATACTCAACGGTGGTATCGCATCGTGGGAGGCGCGGGGACTGCCCTTGTCCGGGGACGAAACCAGGCCCGAACCGGTCCGGGATTTCGGTGCCCGGATCCCGGCCAGGCCCGGCATATTCATTGACACACCCCAGGCCAAACAGGTGCTGGCATCACCGGATAAAAACCTGGTCAGCGTGCGCAGTTGGCAGGAATTCATCGGAAACGTCAGCGGGTACAACTACATATTCAGAACAGGCAGGATACCGGGCGCGGTCTTTGGCAACTGCGGCAGCGACGCCTACCACATGGAAAACTATCGCAACCGGGACCACACGACCAGGGAGTACCACGAAATCGAACGCATGTGGATGGATGCCGGCATAACCCCTGGTAAATTCAATGCATTTTACTGCGGTACCGGGTGGCGTGCCAGCGAGGCCTTCATGAACGGGTTCCTTATGGGATGGGAGAATATCGCGATTTACGACGGCGGCTGGTTCGAGTGGTCGAACGACCCTGACAACCCGATAGAAACGGGGATTCCCGAATGATACGGAGGGTGCGAGTTTGAGTACCGTCACCAGGAACAAGGGAAACCCGGGCGCGGAGGATGCAGCCTGGTCACGGGAAGCACAAGAGATCCTTACGGGGTTGACAGCGACTCCGAAATTTATACCCAGCAGGTTTTTTTATGACGATGTGGGGTCAAAACTGTTCGAACGGATCACCAAGTTGCCGGAATACTATCCGTCCAGGACGGAAAAAGGAATCCTGAAACGATACGCCGGTGAGATCACGGATGGATTTGGCGATGCGGCGATCATCGAGCTGGGCAGCGGGGACTGTTCGAAGATATCCATACTGTTGCGCGCCCTGTCCGAAGGGGAGCGTCGCAGCCTGGTCTATGTGTCCGTGGACGTCAGCAGGGGGGCACTGGACGAGTCCGGCAGGCTTTTGCGCAAAAGATTCGGCGATATCACGGTCCGGGGGATACAGGCGGATTTCACCGTTGACATGGGCATGGTTGAAAAATACGACAAAAAGGTGTTGTGCCTGTTCGGCAGTACCATCGGCAACCTGGACCCGTCCGACGCCCGGGATTTCATTGCCAGGACAGGGTGCGTCATGGCAAAAGGGGACCGCTTTCTGCTGGGCCTGGACATGGTCAAGGAGCGGGCGGTATTGGAACGTGCATACAACGATGCCCTGGGTGTGACCGCCCAATTCAACCGCAACATCCTGAACGTGGTCAACCGGGTCATCGGATCGGATTTCAGGCCTGAACTGTTTGAACACCTGGCGTTTTTTAACGCCCGGCACAATCGCATTGAAATGCACCTGAAAGCGTCACGTGCCATGCATGTAAACACCCCCTTGCTAACACAAGGCCTGGACCTGGAAGAGGGCGAAACGATTCACACGGAAAATTCCCGTAAATTCCTGCGGGATCACATCCTTGAATTTGCCGCAGCCGGAGGCTTCGCGATCAGGCGTATCCATTCGGACTCTATGGGTTGGTTCTGCCTGGTGGACTACGTAAAGCAATGACCTTTGGTATAGAAACCCGGATCAAGTGGCAATCAGTACCCCTACCTTCGGCGTAAAAGCAGGTTCAAAAAACATGGCAAGAACAGTCAGATACCAGAGGTAAGACCGGGGCCGGTGCTGTAACCACCGTCGGATGATTTCGTCCTGGTGTCAGGGCCGACTGCATCAACAGTGTGCCTGTTCAAATGACCTCAATTACTTGCATCTGAACCACTTTCTGCAACCTTTATCCTCAAATTTGACAGGTAATTCGGGTGAAACCATGGCACTTGACCAAATTTAAAATACGTATAAGATTACCTGGTCAACTTTTGGAGGTTGTAATGAAGCGATTTTTGATGGTTACCTGCGTGGTATTTATGTCCACAACACTGCTGGCAGACGAAGGTATGTGGACGTTTGACGCAGCACCAAAGCAGCAGGTACAAAAACGGTATCACTATCATTTGACCGATGGATTTCTGGATTTTTTGCACATGGCTACCCTCAGGATGAACGTGGGTGGATCCGGATCGTTCGTATCCCAGGACGGCTTGATCATGACCAATCACCACATTGCACATGACTGCCTGGCAAAATTGTCAACAAAGGCACATGACTACGTGTCAGAAGGCTTTTATGCGCCTGCAATGAAGGACGAACGCAAATGCCCTGACCTGGAGGTAAACCGCTTGATGTCAATCCAGGATGTAACCAGGGACGTACTTGCAGCCGTAAAGAAAGGTATGTCCGATGCACAGGCCCTGCAGGCAAAGAAAGCCGCAATGTCCAGGCTGGAAAAGGCATGCGCCGATGCCACCGGGTTGAGGTGCGACGTGGTAACGCTTTACCACGGGGGAAAGTACGAACTTTACCGGTACAAACGATACACCGATATACGCGTGGTGTTTGCGCCTGGTTTTCCCATTGCATTTTTCGGTGGTAACAAGGAAAATTTTACATTCCCCCGTTACGATTTGGATGTAGCCTTTTTGCGTGCCTACGAAAACGGTAAACCAGTGCAAACCGGCTCGTTTCTGCGTTTTTCCCCTGCAGGACCCAAGGCGGGTGACCTGGTGTTCGTGGTGGGCAACCCGGGACGTACCGGTCGTCTGCTGACGGTTGACCAGTTGACCACCGTGGGAAAATACTCCTATCCCTTCATCCTGAAGGTATTTCAGATCAAGGACAAGATCCTGAACCTGTATGCGGCCAAGGGCAAAGAGGAGGCCAGGCGTTCACAGGAGGCCCGTTTTTATGCCGAGAATGCAATCAAGGCAATCACGGGATTCGTGGCATCACTCAACCACAAGTGGTTGTGGCAGAAAAAACGTCGCAAGGAAAAGGCGTTACGCGAGGCATTTGCCAAAATGGGCAAGGCACGTGACCCGTGGAAGGTTATTACAAAGGCACAGGCTGTAATGCGTCGCATATACAGGCAATATTACCTGCTGGAACGCGGTTACGAGTACTTTGGACATCTGCATGGACTGGCACGTGGCATAGTCAGGTACGTCACGGAAACCGCCAAACCCAATGCCAAACGCCTGAGGCGCTACAGGGATTCTAACCTGGGATCCGTGCGTATGCAGTTGACCGCAAAGATTCCTGTTTACAAGGACTACGAGGAACTTGGAATGAGGACCGGGCTCGAGACAATTCGGGGATTGCTGGGGAAGCACAATGCGGTGGTAAAGACCTTGTTGGATGGTAAAACACCGGATATTCTGGCACATGAACTGGTTGCCAAAACCAGGATAGGCGATGTGGATTTCCGCAGGAAACTGATGCAGATGACCCCACAGCAATTGCGTTCATGCAAGGACCCGTTGGTCCATTTTGCACTGTTGGAGGACCGCTTTGCGCGCAAGGTGCTCAAGGAGTACCAGGACAAGGTAGAGGGCCCGGAAAGGGATGGCATGAGGACCATTGCCAGACTGCGATTCAAACTGTACGGGAATAAAATCTATCCTGACGCAACCTTTACACCCAGGTTGTCATTTGGCGTGGTCAAGGGTTATAAAACCACGCACGGGTTCGTCAAACCCTTCACCAGGATTGCGGGCCTGTACAAGAAGGCTGGCAAGGCATATCCCTACAAATTGCCCCAAAAGTGGTTGAAGGCAAAAGGCAGCATCGATATGAATACGCCAATGAATTTTTGCAGCACCAATGACATTATCGGCGGCAATTCGGGCAGTCCCGTCATTGATACGGAAGGTCGGGCCGTGGGTCTGATTTTTGATGGTAACATCGAGTCTTTGGGCAACCGTTTCGTCTATAGTGAAAAGACAGCCCGGGCTGTCAGCGTGGATACCGCAGCCATCATAGAGGCATTGAAAAAGGTGTATCATGCGCAGGCGTTATTGCAGGAACTGCTCAACGGATACCACAGGTATCAACCAACCCAGAGGCCGTAAATTCAAACCATCAATCCGAATTCTGAAAATTACCGGGTCTTCCGGATCCCGCCTGGGTAGTCGTAATTGTTTGCATCAGGATTTGTGTTTGATATCGGGCTGCATCCCGAAACCCGAATCCAGGCGTCCGTGGCCGAGACCGTTGGCCGAGACCGGGGCCGTGGCCGAGACCGTTGGCCGTGTGGAGCGCAGGCGGCCTCGCCTGCCTGTACCGCGGGCGTCCCGCCCGCCTTTGGTTGACCATGGCCGAGACCTTCCTGTTACAACGGAAGTCTTCCCGAAGGCCCGCAGGGCCGTCCCGCAGCAGCCGCAGGCTGCGACCCGAGACCCGAAGCCAGAATCCGTGGCCGTTGACCGTGGCCGTGACCGTTGGCCGGGGCCGGGGTTTCCGATTACAACGAAAGCCACCCGCAAGGCCCGCAGGGCCGTCCCGCAGCAGCCGCAGGCTGCGTCCCGGGACCCGAATCCCGAATCCCGAATCCGTGACCGTTGGCCGAGACCGAGACCGTGGCCGTTGACCGTGGCCGAGTCCGTGGCCGTTGACCGTGGAGCGCAGGCGGATCGAGGGTGTTACAAAGTCGTTATATTACATAATTTGGAATCCATTCTGTTTTGTAACACACTGAATCTGCACAATATTCGTAGGTGCGGGTGTAAACCCGCCCTGAAATTGACATCAAAACAACACCCTCTGAATCCGTTACATCCCCCGGCCCCCAAATGTAGTCAGGTAATTTGGGGCTCCTGGTTCTTATTGACAGAAATCGTCCAAAGTAGAATACTTTGTTTGTGAAGGTTGCTATTGCGTTGCTGTATAGTACGGGTCGGGTGTTAGAGAGATTCGGGGAGTGGTTTCCATTTACATTGCTGGGACTGGCATTACTGGTCCTGGGAGTGACCGGTTTTTATTACCTGGGGATTCGTTCCTTTGATTTTGTGGTCAGGGCAGGGGCGGTGACTGCTGGTGCTGTTTTGGTGGTGGACCTGTTGCTGGTGCTGGCTGGCGAACTGGTCAGCCGCCACAGGGTCAGGGCGGTGTTGACCTTGTCCATGGTGCAATCGGGTGACGGTGACTCGGTGTCCGCTGTTCCCATGGTTATGACGGCCAACAGGTGGGGGCGCACAGGCCTGGAATTTCGAGGGTTGCGCCTGTGGCCCCTGGTGGACATCAGTATGCAGTGGCTGGAGCCTGCCGGTGTTGACGCAAGGCTGAAAACGAAAGGCCTTGAGCTTGCAGAGACCGTGGTATTTCACGAGCGAGGCAGGGCGGATCACATTACACGGCGATTTACCGTATCCGACCCGTTCGGGATCGTGCGGATTTCATTTCGGGTCAGGCAGGCTGCGTCAATCACAGTGCAGCCTGACATACTGGATGTACGGGCCATACAGGACTTTACCGACACCACCGGCGAAGGCTATTCCCACCCGTTGGGTAAACCAGTGGGCGATTACGTGGAGGTCCGGCCCTACGTGTGGGGCGACCCACTGCGGTTGGTTGTGTGGAAGGCCTTTGCACGTACGCATAAATTGCTGGTCAGGGAACCGGAGAGGTCCTATGCCCCCAGGCACATGGTAGGTGTATATTTCGTGGCAGGTCCGGGGGACGAGCCCTCCGCGGCTGCTGCCCGATCGTTCGTCGAAAAGAGGCTGCCCGATACCGGCTATCTGTTCATGGCGGATGGTGCGGTTAGTCCGGTAAACGCAGTGGACCAGGTCATCGATCAGTTAATCGATTCAATCACGTTTCGCGACCGTGGTGGCACGGGTCTGGAGCATTTTTGGGGCGTGCTTAACCAGGTGCCCGTGTCGGCCATGGTTATGTTTGTGCCACCGGTTCCAGGCCGGTGGATGGACCCGGTCAAGGCATTCGCCCACAAACTCGGGGTGGCCCCTGTCTTTATAACCGGTATTGATTTTTCCCTGGTAAACACGTCTGCGCGCACAGGACAGCAGGGCCGCAGAATGCGCATGTTAAAGGACGTGTACAGCCGCTTGTCAGGCGTGGCAGGGCAATTCCTGGTCGTGCATTACCCTACCGGCCAGGTGGTCAGCGGTCGCGTGATTGGTGGTTTCGATGAAACATAGGCTGGGCAGCGTAATACTGGGTTTATTGCAGTGGGTCCTGCTGTCTTTTGCGCTGTATTTGTACCTGAGGGACCTGGCCGTGCCTGTGGTGGTCAAGGAGTCGATCATTGCATCGGGTGGCGGTGTCTGGCTGGCATGGCTGGCGCACAGTCGCAGGATACCCTTGTACTATTCGATCCCGGGGGGACTTGCTGTAATCGGTCTCGGCATGCTGCTGGCCCGTTGGGTCACGGCCTGGCAGGGTGGACCGGCACCGATTGATACGCTGGTTTACTCGCAAGCCCTTTTATTTTCAATGGTTTCTGCTGGATTCGTATTCCTGTTGAGGCTGTTTGCACTGCAATGGGAAACGCTGGGCATACTGGAGTTTTTGTTTGTAGAACTCGCTGTGTTGCAGGCATTTGCCAGGCACAGGTACCTGCATCTGGACCGGCCCAGGTGGCTGGCTGACTGGGCCATTGTGCATGGGATTGCACCCCAGCATATCCTGATGGTGGTGGGCATAGCAGTGACGGTCCCTGCGTTCCTGGTGTTCATCAGGAGGGCCAGGTTGTGGAAGGTGATCAGCGGGCTGTTGCTGCTGGTGCTGGTTGCACTGGGCGTTTACTACTTGCGGAACGAACTGCCGGTGCAGCGTATCGTGGCGAAGCCTCCGGGGGCTAACAGCGGCAGTAGTACCAACAAAAACAAGCCCGGTCACGGCAGTAACAATGGAAAATCAGGTCGGCAGTCCGCTGGAAGAGGCAAGGGACAGGGTAATTCCGGGTTCGGACGTAGTGGCGCGTCCCGGCGCGGTCAAAACCTGCCGGTGGCCCTGGCTGTGTTGCATGATGACTATGCCCCGCCCAGTGGCTTGTATTTCTTTCGCCAGCAGGTCCTGTCCAGGTACAACGGGGTCAAACTGGAGGTCGATACCTCGGGCAATTACGATGGTGACGTGATTACGCGCTTTCCCCTGGAACAGCCCGTGTTTGCCACGGCGGATGTGGCTCCGGAGAAATTTCACAAGGACATGGCCGTTACCATGTACCTGATTATGGACCTGGGTCAGCCGCTGGCCCTGGATGCCTCGATCAAGTTGAGTCCGGCACGAAACCCTGACCCCATGCAGTTTCGCATGGCATACAACACCGTGTGCAGGGTCCTGAATGTGCCCTACGAACAACTCCTTGACCTGCATTCAATCCCGCCTCAATGGCCGGATGCGAAAAAACGCCACTATCTGGCCGTACCCGATGACCCCAGGTACAAAAGTCTGCTGCACAAAATATTACAAGGCTTGCCACCGGAGTTAAAGGATAACGACCTGGCAAAGACCGTGGAGGTGATTACCTGGTTGGAAGACAAGGGCATATACTCCACGAGGATCGCGTACAAGGACAGCAAGGACCCGGTTGCGGCATTCCTGTTCAAGCGGCCGATTAAGGGTTACTGCGTACACTTTGCGAATGCGGCGGTTTATTTGCTGCGCACAGCGGGTATTGCGGCCAGGGTTGCATTGGGGTACGTGGCTGACCCGGCCCGCCATGCCCGGGATGGTACGGTCCTGATCATGAACAGCAGGGCACATGCCTGGCCCGAGGTCTATTTTGACGGTGCAGGCTGGGTCCCGTTCAATGTCACGCCGAAACGTACCGAGGACCCGCCGCCTCCACCGGTGGACAGGAAACTGGAACGGATGATGGGCAAAATGGCCAGGAAAAAACACAATGCGTTGAAGAGGCATCAACCCAGGCATAAGCGGCCAGGGCACGCCAGGAAACACAAGTCCTGGCACAATTTTAATTTTAATTTCAAGGACTTACTTTTTATGTTGCTGGGGTTACTGGGCTTGCTGTACCTGGTCAAGTTTGTACGCCTGGCAATGGCATGGTTTGGGCGTGGCAGGCGAGGCCACGTGTACGTTTACCGGGCCGTCTTGGACAGGTTGTCCGATATTGGGGTGCGCAGGCGTTACGGCGAGTCGAGGGAGTCCTTTGCTGCCAGGCTCGTGGATACGTCACCCACGTTTGAGGACCTGACGTGGGCGCATTTAGGCGTGATGTTGGGGTGGCAGAGGCAACAAGTCGATGTGGACGCGGCCCGTGGCATGATGCGCGAGGTAATGAATGAAGTCCGCCGTAAGGTCGGGTTCGTGCGATGGGTGCTGGGGTGGCTGAACCCGGTCGGCTGGTGGCGTGTAAAATAGGAGGTATCATGGTGACAACGCAACAAGGGCAACAGGGAGCAGGTCGGGGGCTTGATTTTGCACGGGACGTGGCAGGCAGGATCAGAGACCGGATCAAGCAGGACTTGATAGGCCGGGATGACGTGATAGAACTGGTGCTGGTTGCATTGTTCAGCGACGGGCACATCCTGTTGGAGGACTTCCCTGGTTCGGGCAAGACCACGCTGGCAAAGGCACTGGGTAATTCCATAATGGACGACCTGCCTGACGACGAGATACCGTCTTTTCGCAGGGTCCAGTTTACACCGGACATGCTGCCGTCCGATGTGATAGGTGTCATGGTTCTGGATACGCAGACAAACCGGTTTTACTTTCGCAGGGGGCCGATATTCGCCTACGTGTTGCTGGTGGACGAAATCAACCGCGCCACGCCAAAGGTCCAGTCGGCATTGCTGGAGGCCATGGCGGAAAAACAGGTCACCGTGGACAACGAAAGTTATCCTTTGAACGAACTGTTTTTTACTATTGCCACGCAGAATCCCATGGATGCGGTAGGCACCTATCCCTTGCCCAAGGCGCAGCTCGACAGGTTCCTGTTCAAGGTCAGGATGCACTACCTGGACCGTCGGGATGAAATCGAAGTCGTGGACGCATGGGGCATGCCCAGGCAGACCAGGGACCTGCCGAAGGTCCTGCGCGGTGAGGTGGTCGAGGCCCGGGAAATTATACGCCACCAGGTGCACGTGGCTCCCCGGATCCGTGTGGGGCTGGTGGACCTGGCACGGGGCATCAGGCAGGACCCGAGGGTGGCCCTTGGCATATCTACCAGGTCCCTGGTCCAGGCCGTGCCGGCGCTCCAGACCCTGGCCGCGTTGAGGGGCAGGGATTACGTGGTGCCCCAGGACCTCGAATACCTGAGTGTGCCATTGTTTCAGCACAGGGTGGTGATGTTGCCTGGCGAGGACAACCCGGAGGATGTGGTGATGCAGGCTACCAGGATGGTGATTGAGGACCTGGCGGAGGCGATGCTGAAATGAATGGCCTGTTGCGCATTGTGGCCTTGGTACTGGCTGTGCTGCTGGTTGTGCCGGGGCCGCTACGGGCCAGGATCGTTTTGCAGCCCACGTCACTGGAGAAGCAGGCCCAGGATGCGCTGGACAATGGACTTTACGTGAAGGCCCGGGAAATCGCGCACCGGGTGTTGCAGCAGGACCCGGATAACTTTGTGGCCCGGTGGATTATGACACAGGTCCTGTATCGTGGGGACGGGGACCTGCCGCAGGCCTTGTACGGATTGAGGCGGCTTAAACTGAGGTTGTTGCAAGAATATGGAAATCCGCCTGAGGACAAGGAGGCATCCGACTGGTACAAACAAATTCTATGGACAGAATTTAACCTGTTGGGGGAAATGGACCGCAGGCAGGAAGAGATAGGCGTCATCGACACGTATGCCAGGTTGTTTGAGCCGGGTGCAGAATTTTTCAAAATATGGCCTTTGATGAAACTTTTTCACTACCAGGCGGCAATTAAACTGGCCTTGAAATTTATCGATGACAAGGCACACCAGGTCGGGGCGTATAACGACCTTTTGTCCATCTATGACGAGATGGGCAGGCGCGAGGAGGCCTACGAGTGGGGCAAACGGGCAATACTCGGACCAGGGGCCGGGTCTGAGGTGATTGCGGAAAATCTGGCACTTGCATCCTTGCATACGCTGCGGTACGACGAGATCGAACGTTGGGTTTACAGGGCCAGGGATGCCAAGAACCAGGACACATGGGGCAGTCCGCAGGAAATCCTTGTGGATTTGTACCTGTTGGAAGGCAGTTTTAGCAAGTCATTGTTGGCATTCAAGTCCTTGATTTCCAACGGACTTTCACCCAGGGAACGGGTCCAGTTGGAGACAACTTACAGGGCCATGTTTGCGTCACTCCTGTATGCACTGGGGCGGTGGCGCCTGGCCTTGCAAAGGATGCGCATGGTGTACGAGGCACCTGACAGGCTGGGTGTGATCAGTACATCAAAGTGGGAGGCGGATGCCTGGCAGACCCTGTTGTACTGGTCCGTGGTGGATGCGGCCATAGAGGGCTTGAGGGAACTGGGGTCAGCGAGGTCTTTGGTGTCAAGTGCGAGGTATTTGTGGCAGGAAACACGGCTGGAATATACACGCTGGCAACTGCAGCAGAAAACCGTGAGGTTGTTCACCCGGCCTCGCGTTATGCAACGCCTGTTCAGGCCGTACCTTACCAGTCTGGATGTCTGGAATTCGTGGGTATTGCCCCGCGTACTCGGACCTGGCGTGGCATTAAAGGTGGTCGCCAGGGTGGAGCAAAAGGACCCGCCGAAATTCAAGGGCTTTTATGATGCCCTGCGGCTGGAGTCCTGGTTTTTCAAGGGGTTGTATGAAAAGGTGGTGTCCATTTCGCCGAATGTGTTTGCCGAATTGCCAAGGCAGCCCAGGCTGTTGAGGTGGACCCTGCGGGCCATTACAGGTATTTCGCAGTGGAAACTGGGGGATGCGGCGGATGCAGGGGCTAACCTGGGTAAGGCCCTGCGAAATTTTCCCAGCGTGCTCAGGCACTTGCACATCGCTTTGCCAGCGGCAATACAGGGACCGGCCAGCGGGGTTGCAGCCGTTATCAAGGCACTCCTGAAGAAATCACCCAGGCTTGATGTAACAAATCCGGCGCCCTTTGTGGTGCTCGTTAACGACCGACAAGGGGTACTGAGCGTATGCCTGGAGTCAAACGATGGAAACTCGTTCGGATGTGTTTATTCCAGCGCATTGAACGCCAAGGTAATCCGGTCAGGTCCAAGGGCCGTTGCCGTCGCCCTGGTTGACAGGTTCCACGCAAGGCTGTTTTCACCGCGCCTGGACCTCACAGAATTGGACCTGAATAGTTTGGACGGTTCACCCGTGCGGTCCGGGGCCTACAGGATATTGAAAACGATCCTGGGTCCTGCGCATAAACATTGAAATTTCCGGACCTTCCGGACCTGGGCCGGGTCGTTGTAATTGCTTGAGTAGAATCGGGATTTGTGTTTGACAGTCTAAAAATCAATTTTGATCTTCTTGTTAAATGTTTTAAGAATTTAGACGCTTTTGGCCTCCGGTTGTTAGTCACCGCATTCACATTGCCCCACCACTAATACCCAACGCTGAAATAGACCACTGGCCTGCGGGCATAGGCGAATCCCAGAAGTATCTTGAAATTGTCCATCAAGGCCGGTGCCAGGGTCAGCCACACCTCGGCCCCTGCTGACCACTGCGGCGGGCCTGGCGCCATGCCCTGGAAAAAGGCGCTGCCCGCATCCACGAACACGTCACCCGCCAGGTAACGAAAATACAAGGGCAGGCTGCCCAGGCCGCGGTCGAACCTGACGAGCGGCAGATTGTATTGCAACGTGCCGGCCCAGAACGTGTCTCCCGCGATGCTGCCGTATTTAAAGCCGCGCATCAAGGCCGATGGCAAGGCCCTCTGGTTGACCAGGGCGTCCAGGGGACTGGTCCAGACCGGGCCGCCCAGGGCAAATACGCTGCGCAAGGCCCCATGGCCCCGGCTGGCCCCTGCGTACACGGAAAACTCTATGCTGTGCGTCCTGGCCCAGAAGGGGGTAAAATATCCTGACAAATAGGCCATGAAAGTCAAGGCCCAATCCCCGTTTTGGGGCCTGTTCCTGAGACCGATTCGAAAACCCGATACCCAGCCGTCCTGTGGGGCCACGCTGTACGGATAGGCGGTCACGCTGGAGTAGGACAACCGGAAGCGGGTGTTTATGGTGGTTGTGGAGCGGGAAAATACAGGTGTAAACATGGGGTCGTATTCGACCTTCCCTGTGCGGCCGGGCCGGTTGAACTCAACGGCCGTGTCCAGGCTCATACTCAGGTTATGGCTGCGTGCCCTCAGCGGCAGGGCGATGAACATGCCCACCGAGCCGTGCCTGCCAGTGGTGGTGACCACCTGCCTGCCTCCGGGCCTGCTGCGGAAAAAGGCCCGGTTTAGCCCGCCGTACAGGCCCACGTCCGCCCACCAGCCGCCGAACGTGTAGGCCGCCTCGAAATCCGGGTACGGGTCCTTTGGATCCGTGGATATGCCCAGGTCCAGGAAATGTCGGCTCGTGGCATCCTGCATCTTGGCCTCGAGGCCTATGTCCGTAATACTGGTGCCTGACATGCTAAACACGGGCATCAGGTAATCGGTAGGTATAAAAAAGGATAGAGGGTTATAATTGCTTGGTTTTATTGACTTTTTTGCCTTAAGGGCCAGGGCATGCGTAACCCTTTGCCAGGGTTGGAGGGCAAAACATTTCCCCGAATTGGTCAACGTGATCCGGGCCACGTCAAAGCCGCGGTTCGTATATACAACCGCCAGGACCCGGTCCCTGGTGACCAGGGGCCAAAATGCGCCTCCGATCACGTTGGTGAGCCGGCAGGTCCTTGGTGTGCCATGCAAGGGCATGCGGTAGATGTTGTACACCCCGTCCCTGGTGGACACGTAGTATAAATACCTGCCCTGCGGCGAAGGCCTGGGCATGATGTCGATCCAGTTCCCGGTGGTCAGACGCAGTATGCCCTGCGCCTGGGACCATGCGTAGATGTCCCAGTTGCCGTGCCTGGATGCGGCGAAATATAGCCTGCTGCCGTACACGGCCAGGTCCGAGATCGAATCAAATACGTTGCCTTTGACCAGGTCCCTGACTTTTTTACCCTGAAAGTCAGTCCAGGATATGGCGTTTCGGCCTGTTGTGGCACGTACGAATGCGATGCCGTGCATGAACTGGACCGGGTTGCGGGCCCTCGCACCCGTGGTGATGCGTTGTTCCGTGCCGTCCTCGTGTACAACGAAGACATCGGCGTATGACATCACGTTTCGAAACGGTGTGGTGTGCGTGGTCAGGATCCCGTGGAGGCCGCAGGACCAGCGCAATCCGCCACAGCCCCCGAAGCACGTGATCAGGCGTTTTGGTCGTTGCCCGGGGGCCTGGCATACAATGGCCTCCCTGCTTTTGGCGTCGTCCTGTACATAGCAGGTCCTGTGGGTTGGCGTGATTAAGGGGGATGCGTGGAATTCGCCGTTTTTCGTCAACCATCTTAGCCTGGTCAGCCCCTGTTTGCTGATCCGCCTTATTGCCCCATCCAGGCGCCTGCGTAGTTCGGCCAGGAACTCCCTGTACAGTTTCACCAGGGAACGGTGAAATACACGCCTGGCCAGGATGTTGTGCGCAAACGGTATGATCACGCCGCCGTAGGCCTTGAAATAGGCCGCGATCCTGTCCATGCCGAAATGCCTGGCCAGAAAGTCCATGAAATAGGCACCGTACAGGTACGGTGATGTGCCCCTGGGCAGCCTGGTTGGTACCATGGTGACCCGGGACAGGCCCGGGATGTTGTGGGCCTTGCGTTCCGCACGCAGGAGCATTTCGAAAAAGGGGCTGTACAGGCGGCCGCCGCGATTCAGGCGGCTTTCAGCGAGCACTGCCAGCCCCTCCATCAGCAATGCCGGGTGTGCGTAATTCGGAAACCACAGGTTGCCGAATATGCGGTCCACGAATGCCGGGATGCCGCGTTTCGTGTTCATGTGCAGGATGTGCGTCAGTTCGTGGGTCAACAGCACCCGCAAATAGTCGTCGAAATTGGCGAGCTGGCCGAAGGACGGCGGAGGATAGGGCTGGACCACGACCAGTGTATATGGAAACACCCGGGCGGAACCGTTTGCAGAATCCACGGTGTCCGTAACCAGGACATGGATGATGCGCGGCGGTTTCATGTGCAGAAAACGGCTGACCCGTTGCAACACGGGTTCGGCAAGCCTGGCAACCCGCTGTGCCACGCCGGCCTCGCCGTCATAGTAATAGATGTCGAAATGTCGCGTCTTCAGGGTATGGAAATGCAGGCTCGGGTCCCAATCGGCCTTTGCAGGCAGGGCAAGCAATCCAATCGTAAAGATCAGGATGCAAAATACGCTCTGGTGACGAATCAAATGCAAAAATGCCCTGATTTTCAATTGGTTGGCTGCCAACTGCACTCCAGGTACATCGAGTAACGCGCGGTCCTGTTTTTCACGGCATCCACCACGATATACCAGTGCTCGCCTTTTGTGACATTGAAACTGGTGGTTCCATGTGTCCATGCATGGCAGTGCCAGCCGTCACAGGAGCCTTTCAATATGTATGCATTCAGGTAATCGGCCTTGGGTTTGAATTGCAAGGTTACCTGGCCGGTCTGGGGGGCATCGAATTCATAGACCACCTCGGGACCGTGCGGCGGGGCCGTGGGAACCGGGCAATTGTAGAGGTCTATGTCATCGGAATTCATGTAGCCGAGGCCGTTGTTACCGCTGACCTCGTGGTCATCCCCGTTCGGGTCGTTCGGGTTATAGCAGAACAGGCGTTCGTAGGTCTTGCAAGGGCCGTAGGAGCCGCATACGCCCTGGTCATCTATGCATTTTTCATCCGAAGGACACTGCCCGCAGGTCTTGCCGCATCCATCGGGACCGCACTGTTTGCCGCTGCAATCCGGTATGCAAACACACCGGGCGTTTATACATTCCTCGCCCTGCTTGCAGGTGCCGCAACTGCCGCCGCAACCGTCCGAACCACATTGTTTGCCCTGGCAATTCGGGGTGCAGCCAGGGTCGAAGGGGCCCTGGTCGCGGCCCGAATCAACAACCTGGTGGTAATCAAAGCCGGAATCCACAGGCCTGGTGTCCATGCCAGAATCGTGGTTGATGTCCCTGTGAAGCATATCCGGGCGATGGTCCGTTGGTATGTCCCTGGGAGGTGTGTGGTCCATGCCTGTATCCGGATGTGGTACGAAGGTAATATCCAGGGCGGAAAAGCCCTGGTCAGTTTGCCTGTAGGTGTGACGGCTGCTGCCTGAGCATGCCAAAAACAGTATTACAACCATTGTTGACCAGCGTAACATATACGGATTATAACAAAAAAACAGGCAAGTAATAGACCCGAAATTAGTCCGGCGATTTGGGTCCTGGGTTTGATTGGCAAACCTGGTTTGTCCTTCGAAAATAGTGAAAAAAAATCGGATTTGCTTCGACTATTTATAGTGACTGACCGCGGCGAGGTACCCGGGGCGCCCCGGGTGTCGGACCGGGCAGTGGGTTCTTTGAAAAAGGGCAGGGTGGTGTGTTTCGGCCTGGTGCCATTGGTGCCGGGTCTGAAACGCCGAGGGCCCGAGAGGGCCTGAGGCACGAGCGGGGCGTTGGGACAAAGGAGAGGGAATGGCTCGAACCCGGATTGACCGTCAAATTTGAGGATAAAGGGCATTGAAAGTGGGTCGGATCCGAGGAGTTGAGTCCATTTGAGCGCAGTCGTAGTCAATCTACGTCAAGCATCAAATGGGTACAACGACAAAGTAGATGATCCGCTTGCAGTGCCCGACTCCCGAATTTAGATGAGCAATCCGGATAACTGGCACCCGTCCCCGGTTGGTTACAGGCGAGTCCTGCCCGGCGGCAGGGCGACGAAAGGAGAAAGATGTAGTAAAGACAATTACTTACAAGTAACGAGAGCCCGAGGCTCAAACCCGCCCGAAGACGTCGCATTCGTCTATTCCTCAACCCACTCCAAGGCATAAATTTTTTCGATAAGAAGATAAGGAAGGGCTGCCGACCCTGTAGGATGTGACTGCGTCACGTGAACTGAAGACCGGCGGGGAGGTGCCGTGCCAGTCCATGACAGCCCTTCCTATTGGCTTCATATCCACCACGTGGTGGACAATTATTTACATTAGCATCTATCATGCCAAATCAGGACAGATAACCGTAAGATCTTGTTAAATCGTCATATCTTGTATAAACACAGGGACATGAAATCGGTATGGTATGCTTAAACTATGCAAAAAATAGCCGATCATGCAAAAAGTTTTGTCACAACCTTGCCAGAATTAACTCTATGTATCCACCGAAGCGGTTGGCCGTTCCAAAAGGATGACCGAAATGGAGGATACCAGTATCAGACTGCCACCTATGAGTGCCAGCAGCCTGGGTGATTCGTTGAAAAAGATCAGTCCTATGAAATAGGCAATGATCGGGGTCAGATAGGAAAATGTACCCACTACGGCTGCCCGCTCTATGGAGTATGCCTCAGTAGTAAATATCTGGCCCAGGGTTGCAAACACACCGACCCCAAGCAGCGCCCAATATGTCGCGGGCCGTGCCAGCAGCCTGGTAACCATATCTGGACCGTAGCCATCAACCCCGATTATCATTAAGGTCAAAACCACTACCAGCGAAAACATGGTTGACCATCCCATGTAAAACAGCACGATTGTCGGTGCCGAGTCCTGTTTGGACATCCTCCTGACCAGGACCCAGGCCAGGCCAGTGGTTACCGCGGAAAACAGTGCCAGCAAGGCAGCGGCATTTATGCCATGCAGGTCTGGCGAGACGATGAACACAGCACCCAGGAACGATAAAAAGATGAATACGGGTAAGGCCTTGTGAAATCGTTCGTGCAGGAGCAATACGGAAAAGATCACCACAAACACGGGAGATGAAAAATTAAGGATTACAGCGGAGGATAACGGAATTTCCTGGATGCCGAAAAAAAACAGGCTCATGCCCAGAAAGCCCAAAAAACTGCGAAACACCAGTAGTCCGTGGTTGTGTGCCGTGGTGGGAATGCCCCGGAATTTGAAATAGCCAAACAGCATGATGAATCCAATCAGGGAACGTCCCAAAACAGCCACTAAGAATGGCTGGGATTGGGTCACCAGTTTGACCAGGCCACCGGTGATGGCGAAAAACACGGCCCCAACAGCCATGAACCCCATCGCTTTTATCAACCTGACATCGGTCATTGCATAAACCACCCGGTGGGTTTTATAACAGATAAGCATGTCGGTTGTCACTATCGGCATGAAGATGTTTGGTGATTTATATGAAAATATTGGTAGAAAAGGGAATCCCTTTTGGAGCGGACGTATTTCAAACATTGGGCAGCGTCATCCTTTACGACGGCAGAACAGCACAAAGGCTTGAAGCCCCTGACGCGGAATGCCTGGTTACACGGAGCAATGTCCGCGTGGACAGGGAACTCCTGTCCAATTTGCCTGCACTGAAGGCCGTATTAAGCCCTACCATTGGCCTGGATCACGTGGATTCCCAGGCAGTAATGGATTTCCAGCGGAAACACGGGCGGATACTACCTGTAATCAATGCACCTGGGTCCACGGCCAACGGTGTGGGTGACTATGTGCTGGCAGCGGTATTGGAACTGCAAAAACAGGGGATTCTGGGGCGGGAATGCAGCGTGGGTATTTGGGGATATGGCAATTGTGGGCATGCTGCTGCGGACCGCCTGCGTGCAATCGGATGCCGTGTGGTGGCCTATGACCCGCCTCTGGAACATGCCCACAAGGGGGGATTTCATTCGGCCGGCCTGGATGACCTGCTGTCCGCTGATTGTGTAAGTCTGCACCTGCCTTTGACAATGGCCAGTGAATCCAGGTGGCCGACCTACAGGATAGTTAACAAGCGCATACTGGATGCCTTGCGAGGTAAGGTACTGATTAACACCAGCCGTGGTGCCATTATTGATGAAACCCAGGCAGTAACCTATGCAAAACAGGGTGTTTTGAACCTGGTGTTGGATGTATTTATGGCTGAACCAACTGTTTCGATAAGAACTGTTGAGGCGGCAGTATTTGCCACACCACACGTGGCAGGCAGCATCAGGCAGGGTAAATTGAGGGCTCTCGAACATGTATATAATGCGTGGTGCGACCTGATGGGCATGCATGGAAAGTACAACTTCCGCCTGGCATATGAAAGGCTTAGATCGCCGTTTTTGATAAAAAGTCTGCCCTTGACTACTGCCGGGCGTGAGGTTGTTGTAAAGGCAGTGGACATCGCCTACCTGAGCAACAGGTTTAAACAATCATACAAGTCTGCCAGGAGTGAACATACCCGTGGCTTTGCGTTTATCACTACACGCAGGATGTCCATGCGCGATGAGGTCGTATGGCCTGATTAAGCAGCCTCTTTCATCACCTTGTGGAGCACCAAACAAGTTACACCAACGCAGTAGATGGGCCGCTTGTAGCGCCCAACCGCCGAATTTAGTCAGGTAATTTGGGTCGGACCCAATCAGACGATATGCATCTCATATCAAACAGAAATCTCGATTCATTACCCAGGCTAATTCCGCGTAAATACCTACATGTTACCTGACCACCAGCACGGAACAGTGGGCATGGCGAGCGATGCTTTCGGCCACGCTGCCCAGCAGCATGCGGGCCAGGCCAGTGGCCCCCTTGTGCGCCACGATCAACAGGTCCACGTGCTGGTCCTCGGCCACGCGCACGGTCTCGCTGGCCGGCTGTCCGGACGATATTACGGGCACGAATTCCTCCAGGGACCTGCCGGTTGCATCCTGGACCAGTTTTACCAGGGCATCCATTGCCTTTTCCGTCTCGCTGGTCTTCATGTCCTGGCTTTCCCGGACCGCGTACTGCGGAAACAGGGGATTAACGGATATGGTCCTGGGCACCACGTGACACACCATTAGAGTGGCATCGAAAAAACTCGCCAGGGCATGGCCCTTCTTGAGTGCCTCCATGGAATGCTCGGAAAAGTCCACTGCCACCATGATCCTCTTGTAACCCGTGTCCCGGCCGCTTTCCTTTGGCTGCTGGACCTGGATGATCTTGCCGTCCACGATCGGTTGTTCGACCCTGCCGTCATTAAAGGTGACGTAGAACGTGGGGTCCTTGAACAGGAAATCACGGTGCGTCTTGGACTCGTTGCGTCCGCCCGGCATGTCCAGGTTGTTGCCGAACGCTATGTGCGCGGTGTGAAACGCCTTTTCATCCTCCAGCAGGTTGCCTGTCAACTTGGCGCCCAGGTTCAGCCCTATACCCAGTTCCCCGATGATCTTGGCCATTTCGTCGGTTGCCAGGACCTCTTCCACGCGCTTTTCAAACGCCTTGTCATCGCACTGCACGGACACAACGTGTCCCTTGCTGACCTCTATGCGCACCGGGGCCGGCACCTTGCCCAGGTCACCGATCGACCCGTCACACACCAGCACGCCGTTCGCCTCGTCCTCCACCGGTGCACACCAGATCTCGCCGCCCGGTATGTTGCCCCACTTGCCGTCCTCAATGAACACGTCGGTGGCAAAATCCCGGCCCTCGATGTTCAGGTTTATATCCGTGCCGCCAGGTGCGGTGATGTGTACGGACACGGCGCCGTCAAAGCGTTCCATCAGGTATTTTGCCGTCTTGACCATGTGGTCGTAGTCGATTGCCAGCGGTCCCTCGCGCAGCATATCCACGGTGATACCCGGGCCGTGTCCCAGTTTGCGCACCACCTGCATCAGCCCGTGGATCAGGTCGATCCGAAACGGCGTTTCCTCGGCACGCGCGGAAAACAAGGTCAACGCAATGTCGATATCGTGCATCATGCCTGCCAGGTCCTGAGGCACCTCTTTCAGAGGCCGCGCATCCTCGGGCAGCACGTATTCCTGGACAAAAGCGACAATGCCCCTGGCCGCCTCTGCAAACGCATCGCCCACCTCCTTCGTGGCCTGGTCCGTAATGACCAGCACCCTGTCCGTATCGCGGCAGTCCAGCATGTATTTCAGCGCCCCTGCTGCGTTTTCAATCATAACCTTGTCCATACAACCTCCTTCAGAGTCCTTTCACAACGATGATCAATACCCTTTATCACGCAAAAGGGCAAGCACTTTTTCCGGTGTAAACGGAGCCTCCCGCAGCCGTATGCCCACCGCATCGTACACCGCGTTCGAGATCACGGGCATGGGACCGTTGATGCATATCTCGCTGACGGACTTGGCGCCAAAGGGCCCGGTGGGTTCGTGCGTGGGCACCAGGATCGTCCGAATCCGGGGCAGGTCCATGGTCCCCATGATCTTGTAGGTGTCGAAGTCCTTGTTTTTCAAGGCACCTTTTTCGTTGTACCGCAATTCCTCGTACAGCGCGGCACTGAGCCCGTTGACCACTGCGCCCTCGATCTGCCCCTCGGCCAGGGCCGGGTTGATCGCCTGGCCGCAATCCACGGCCGCCACATAGCGTTCGACCTTGATGATGCCCGTTTCCGTGTCCACGGCAACCTGTGCAAAGTGCGCGGAAAACGGCGGTGGCGACTGGTGTACAATGTGCGAGGCCGTGGCGATCAACTGTTGCTGGTCCTTTTCGTACAGCGTTGACAGGCCTATGCGCTCGAAGGTAACCAGGCCCTTGTCCCCTGCCTGCACGGCCCCGTCAGTCAGGACCAGTTCATCCACGGGCACACCGGACAGCCGGGCCGCCACATCAAAAATCCGGTCGCGCATCTTTTCCGCGGCCTTTTTCACCGCCATGCCGGACAGGTACGTGGTGGACGAGGCGTATGCGCCCACGTCGAAGGGGGTCAGGTCCGTATCGGAGGAGTAAACAATCACCTTTTCCACGGGCACATGCAGGACCTCGGCCGCGATCTGGGCCAGCACCGTGTCCGAGCCCGTGCCCAGGTCCGTGGCGCCCACCAGCAGGTTGAACGAGCCGTCCTCGTTGAGTTTGATCGATGCCGCGCCCATGTCGATATCCGGGATGGCGGAGCCCTGCATCAGAGTGACCATGCCCTTGCCGCGGCGTATCGGTCCATCCACGCGCTTCGGGATGGGCCTGTCCCAGCCAAAGGCATCGGCCCCCTTGTCCAGGCACGCATCCAGCCCGCAGGAATTCACGGTCTGCGGCACACCGGCCTTGCCCTCGCCCAGGGCCTCGAATATCGGCGAGGTCTGGCCCTCCCGGATGTGGTTCATGCGCCTGAATTTCACGGGGTCGATGCCCAGTTTACGGGCCAGTTCGTCCATGGTCGCTTCCAATGCAAAGCCTCCCTGCGTGCCGCCGTAACCCCTGTAGGCCCCGGCAACGGGCAGGTTCGTGTAGGCCGTGTCACCGATGAACCGGATATTGGGCCAGCGGTACAGCGGCAGTGTCTTGGACCCGGTGTTGGATAGCACGGTCAGGCCGTGGCTGCCGTAGGCCCCTGTGTTCATCACCGCGTGCATGTCGATGAAACTCAGGCTGCCGTCCTGCTTTGCACCTGCGCGCATCCGTATGTACATGGCGTGCCTGGTGCGGCTCGAGCGCAGTTCCTCGGTGCGGTTGTACTCGAACAACACCGGCCGCTTCAATTGCAGCGCGGCAAAGCCCGCTATGTCCTCTAACAGCACCTCCTGCTTGGTGCCGAATCCGCCGCCGATCCTGGGTTTGATCACCCGGATCTGCCGGATCGGTATGCCCAGCCGCGCGGCCACGATCCTGCGCACGTGAAACGGCACCTGGGTGCTGGTCTTGATGATCAACCGGCCGTTCGGGTCGGGCCAGGCCAGGCATACGTGGGGTTCGATCGGGCTGTGCTGGTACTGGTGATGATAGAAATAGCCCTCCACAACCACGTCCGCATCCCTTTCACCGGCATCCACGTCGCCCACGATCGCCTCCACGTGCGCGGCCAGGTTGCGTTTCGGGTCGTAGGTCACCGGGATCGGCATGCGCGCCTGTGGTTCGTCGTGGATCACCGGTGCACCGGGCTTGAGCGCCTCCCTGGGGTCAAACACCGCGTCCAGGACCTCGTATTCCACCTTGACCCGTTTCACCGCCTCCCGCACCAGGTGCCTGTCCGTTGCCACCACGGCCGCGACCCTGTCGCCCACGAACCGCACCTTGTCGTCCAGCATGTACGTGTCATAGGGCGACGGCTCCGGATAGCCCTGGCCCGCGGTGGTATGGATCACCCTGGGCACGTCCTTGTGCGTATAAACTGCCAGCACGCCGTCCATGGCAAGGGCCTCGGATGCGTCGATCCCCAGTATGCGTGCGTGCGCGTGCGGGCTGAACACCATGGCCATGTACACGCAGTCCCTTGGTATCTCATCGGCAACGAACACCGGCGCTCCAGCAGCCAGGCCGAATGCGTCCACCTTTTTTACAGAATGGCCTACCACGCCGAGTTTTGGATAATCCTTGTCAGGCATCTGTAACCCCTTTATCGTTATTTAGTCGTGTTGCAGTCAGTTTTATCGCCTCAATGGGCTTGACATAGCCCGTGCACCGGCACAGATTGCCGCTGAGCGCGTCCTTGATCTGGTCCTCGGTGGGCATGGGCGCCTCGTCCAGCAATGCCTTGGCGGACAGGATCATGCCGGGCGTACAAAAGCCGCACTGCACGGCCCCCACCTCCACCCATGCCTGCTGCAAGGGATGCGGGTCGAGCGCGTCGCCCAGGCCTGCGATCGTGGTGATCTCCCGACCCTGGGCCTGACCTGCCATCATGGTACACGAACTACGCGGCACGCCGTCCACCAGGACCGTACACGCACCGCAATCACCGGTATCGCACCCGCGTTTTACCTCGGTGTGGCCGTTTTCCCGCAGCACGTCCAGCAGGTTTGCCCCAGGTTCCACTTCCCATTCCTCGTCCCGGCCGTTCAATTTGAAGGTGATTTTCATCATCGACCTCCTTTTGCCATTGCGATCGCCTGTTGGACCGCCCGTTTTGCCGCCACACCGGTCATTTTTTGCCGGTACGCCCTGTCGAACCGAGGGTCTGAAGCGGGCTTGAAACGCTGTTCGATCATGGATGCCACGTATTTCAGTGTCGTGTCATCGCCCTTGCTGCCGACAAGGGCGTCCTGGGCGTAATTCAGGGCTACGGCATGGGGCGATACACCGCCGGACACCAGCCTGCATGCCGTGATCGTGTCGTGCTCGTCCAGCCGCACCCACGCAGCCGCCACGGCCGCTCCGTACTCGCCCTGCACGCGCATCACCTTGTAAAAGCCTGCGCCCTCGTTGGCCACGTGTCCCGGGACCAAAAGACGGGTGATCACACCGCTGCCCAGGATGTCCGATGGCCTTTGACTGGTCCACTGCCAGGCGGAAACCGCCTCCTCGCCGTCCGGCCGCGACACGGACACCCGGGCGTCCAGCGCCGCCATGAGCACCGGTATGTCGCACCAGGGCAGGCCCGCAGCCATCTCGCCGCCCAGGGTCGCTGCATTGCGCACCAGTCGTGACCCCACGGTGCTGCACGCGCTTGCAATCACGCCGCCCCATGCCCCGGCCGCAGCCTTTTCCACCTTGCGCAGGTTGGCCATGGCGCCCAGTTTTAGGCCCGCATCCGTAACCTGGACCTTGTCCAGCCCCAGGTCCTGCAAATCCACCAGCACCTCCACACGCCTCGGCAGCCTCATGGCCACGCTGGTTCCACCTGCAACCACGGCCGCAGCGTCCTTGAATTCATTCATGGCCGCAATCGCCTCGTCCAGGCTTTGCGGCCGCAGGTATCGTTTTACCCAAGGGAAATATCCGCCCACTTCAGTTCTCCTTTAGTTTCCGAATCGCCTTTTTTGCGTCGTTTACAATGCCCTGGTGGTCAATGCCTGTCAGCCGGCCGTCCTGGACCAGGACCTTGCCGTTCACAATCACCAGGTCAGCGGCACCAAACCTGCCGCCCATGACCAGGGCTGCCACCGGGTCCCAGAAGCCCACGGACGAAATGGTATCAAGCCTCCACACGGACAGGTCCGCGGCCCAGCCGGGCGTCAATTGCCCCACCCGGTCCCATCCCAGGACCTGGGCGCCACCCTTGGTGGCCGTGTATAATACCTTGTTTACGTCCATGCTGTCTACGCCCCATTTCACGCGATGGACCAGCAGTTCGGTTTGGATTTCATGCAGCATGTTCGAGGAATCGTTGGACGCGGAGCCATCCACGCCCAGGCCCACGGGCACACCCAGATCAAGCATCTGAGGTACCCTGGCGATGCCCGAGCCCAGCCTCAGGTTCGATACCGGGCAATGTGCAATGCCCGTGCGGGTCTGTGCCAGCAGACGCAGTTCCTCGTCCGTAAAGTACACGCCGTGTGCAAACCACACGTCCTCGCCCAGCCACTGCGTGGATTCCATGTATGCCAGGGGCCGCATGCCATACGTTTCCTGGCAGTATTCCTCCTCGTCCATGGTCTCGGCCAGGTGCGTGTGCAGCCTGACATGTTTGTCACGCGCCAGCGCGGCCGTTTCCTGCATCAAGTCAGTGGTCACGGAGAACGGCGAGCAGGGGGCCAGGGCCACGCGGGTCATGGAAAACGTCGATGGGTCGTGCCATTTATCGATCACGCGCACGCTGTCCTTCAGGATTTCCGATTCCGTTTGCACAACGCTGTCCGGCGGCAGTCCGCCCTTGGATTCACCCCGGCTCATGGAGCCCCGGGTGCCCAGGAAACGGATCCCCATTTCCGTGGCTGCCTCGAATTCCGCGTCGATCAGGTCCCCGGGTGCGGCGGCAGGAAACAGGTAGTGGTGGTCGCTGGTTGTGGTACACCCGCTGAGCAGCAGTTCGGCAATGGCCAGCCTGGACGCTGCAAACAGGATGTCAGGGTCGATCTTGGCCCACATGGGGTACAGGTAGGTCAGCCAGTCGAACAATTTTGCCGACTGGACTTCGGGCACACCTCGAAACAAGGACTGGTAGAAATGGTGGTGCGTGTTTACAAACCCGGGATACACCACGCTGTTCTTTGCATCAAAGGTCACCGCATCCTCAGGCACCTGCACTGCTTTGCCAACTTCCACTATGCGACCTTTTTGAATCAGCACCGTGGCGTCCTGCAGCACCCCGATTTCCGGGTCCATGGTCACCACCACGGCAGCATTTTTTATTGCGATAGTTGACATGGTTTACTCCTGCAAAATTTTGTCACCCTGATCTTTATAGGAAAAAGCAATCCAGTCAAGGATTTTTTTACTGGTATGAGACGCATGTCAATGGGAACTGGCACTAAGTGTTGTCCCCAGGCAGCCGCAGGCTGCGTCCCTAAACACGACTCCTGAGGCCAGAATCCTGTGGCCGTTGGCCTGGACCGTGTGGAGCGGAGGCCTCCCGGAGTGTGTGTAAAGTCCACCCTGGGATCGCTGGCATCCAGCCGGCATCTTTTCAATTCGTGATGGACTCGGAATAAATCAAAATCGGCAAGATCACATCTAAAACAGGATTTTTTACGTTTCAATCCGAGGGCAGGCACATGGGGCTGCCCCTACTGATTGTCAACAGATACACCCGGTGAAGACATCGCATCTGATGTATCCGGATATTGCGTATCCTGGACCTCGTGTGCATCCGTGGGCACGTCCATGCCGTCCACATCATCGCTGTTGTCAGGCATTGCCACGCATGAGCCCTGGAGGCATACACGATTCGTACCACAGGAATGGCCGTCCATGGGCGCAGGGTCGTGCGTGCACGTACCCAGGGTCCGGTCGCAACGGTCCACTGTACACTCGTTATGGTCGTTGCACAGGTCCTGCCCCACGCACTGGCCATTGACGCATTTGTCCCCATAGGTGCATGGGTCGAAGTCATCACAGGCGGTGCCGTCAGCCACTGGCTGCACCACGCATTTGCCTGTGGCAGGTGCGCATGCCGCGTGGAGGCACGTGTTTGCAGGTTGTCTGCAATGTATCACGCTACCGGGGGCAGGTATGCATACATGCCTGGACGGGTCACACTGCAACAGCCCGTTGCACAGATTATTGTCCTCGAATTGAACACAATCCAGGTCCGTATTGCACAGACACACCATTTGTCCACCCATACATTTGCCGGATCTGCATTTTTCGCCCCTGATACAAGGGTTGTGTCCATCACAGTCCTGTCCCTCGTTGGCAGGTTCGTGCACGCAGCCGGCACCAGGGTCGCAGTAGTCCCGGGTGCAAGGGTTTCCATCATCACAAGTCTTGAATGTCGTGCCTGTGCACACGCCACGGATGCATGTATCGCCTATGGTACAGGAGTCATGGTCATTGCACGGTTTACCTTGTTGCGAGTCATCGGGTGCAAGAGTACATAACCCCGTTGACAGGTCGCAAAATACCCGCTTGCATTGTGGTACGGTAACGTTTTTGCAATCCAGGTCACTCCAGCAGGGCTCGAAAGTGCCCTGGTCGCTTTCCTGTAGTGTATCAACCGTACGATGTCCCCCGTTTCCGCTGCACGAAAACAACACAAACAGCCATATTGACAATGCCAGCCGTTTCATATGCACATTGTACGGTATTTCAGGGTATGGTCAATATTGTGAACCACAACCAACTTTAGCAGGTTGTGGTTTTGCGCATCCTGCGAATTCATGTCCCTTCGGGGCAAGCCTTAGGCATCAAATGGGAGCAACTCTTTGTATCTGAAGCACTTTCGGCATTCCTTGTCCTCAAATTTGACAGGTAATTTGGAGGGGAATCCATCACTATTGTACTGTTAGAGATTTTTGGCTATAATTAAAAAATGTACCTTGATTTCCTAAAATATTATGATTATTATTATGAGGTAGTTATGAAGAAGCAGGGTTTTGTTCTATTTTTCTTCCTTGTAAGTGGTTGTTTTGGTGGCCGTATTCCAATGAAGGGTGTGCAGGACCAAACTCCCCAGGATAACATATCCGACATCCGTGAAATAAACTCCGATTATGAAACCATGTCTGAGGATGTGGTGGAAACAGGGCAAGATCGTATCAAATCAGATGAAAACTCTGAAATTGCAGATATTGGGGACACAAACTACACCGAGGCTGAAACCGGGGATTTGGATTCAACGGAAAGGGATTTCATGGAAATACAACAGGATAATGGATTTGATGCAGATAGTGGCCAGGGGTTGCTGGCATGCACTCAAGATACGGATTGCCCCGGTGGTCGCTGCGTGGAAACCCCGGATGGGATGTTTTGCGCACCGGGCTGTGAGACGGATACAGACTGTCCTGATGGTTTTGGATGTGTACAATTAGAGGATGGTGGCGACAAAATCTGTGTTTACAATAACCCACGGATGTGTTTCCCATGTATGACAGACCAGGATTGCAAAGCAACGCCTTCCATCGGGTCGTTGACATGTGGCTCCATCGATAACATGCATTTCTGTTTGCAACCCTGTGATAGCACGAATACATGCCCACAAGGCTATGAATGTACAAATGAAGGATTGTGTGTCCCGGAAAGAGGAACATGTGAATGCAGTGAATTGGCAGAAGGCAGAGCTGGATTCTGTATTAATGTTCGGGGTTGTGGTGGCAATTTTACATGTAAAGATGGCCAACTAACCAAATGTATTGTTGATACCAATAAAAAAGAGATATGCAACGGGTTGGACGACAATTGCAATGGGGAAACCGATGAAGGATTCCAGGATTCTGATGGTGATGGCATAGCAGATTGCGTGGATCCTGACATCGACGGTGACGGCATTGCCAATGACGATGACAACTGCAAACTGGTGGCCAACCCCAACCAGGCGGACATGGACAAGGACGGGATCGGCGATGCATGCGACCCTGACATTGACGGTGACGGCATTGCCAATGAGGACGACAACTGCAAGCTGGTGGCCAACCCCAACCAGGCGGACATGGACAAGGACGGGATCGGCGATGCATGCGATGATGACATCGATGGTG
>WGCQ01000173.1 GCA_015493765.1 Deltaproteobacteria bacterium | reverse complement strand
CCCTTTGGGCCTGTCCGGCTCGTCAAGCCGGTCGTCAGGGCCAAAGTCGGACCCGTTTGTGTGGTGGTTGGGAAGAAGACTCGTGGTCGAGTACGGATGTCATGGATGGTACTGTAGTCGGACCGCAGGCGAGGCATAGGATGTTGATTTGATGGTAATTCCAGGGCGGGTTTGGAACCCGCCCCTACGAATGTTGTGCAAATTCAGGGTGTTACATAACAAGACAAATTGTATGTTGTATAATATAACGACTTTGTAACATCCTCGAGGCCGCCTGCGCTCCACGGTTTTCGTCACCACCACCGAACCCCCCGGACACGGACTCGGCCACGGCCCACGGACACGGTCAACGGTCACGGCCACGGTCAACGGTCAACGGTCACGGCCACGGACTCGGCCACGGACTCGGCCATATTAATTTGATGGATTGTCGTAGGAGCAGGCCGTCTGACATTGGATTGAGACGTAAATAATCCTTGCTTGGACTTTCTCACACCCTCATCACTTGCCTGGGATACGTATTGTCAGGGGACAGGACAGGCTTCAGTGACTCATTCGTCCTCGGCCACTTCGGGTTCGATAGGGGTATCGTCCTCCAAGGTTTCTTCTATGCCGTTCACGTCCAGCACTTCGTCGCCATCCGGTGTGATATCCTGAACTTCTTCCAGGAATTCATCGTCGTTGCCTGTGTCTGGGTCACCCTGCAGATCGTAATCGATTTGTTTGCCACACTGAGGGCAAACAACCGGTGTTTTATTCATGTCGTAAAACTTTATTCCACAAAAAGGGCAACGATGTTTTTGTCCAAATTTTGTTCTATCCAGCATAACAAAAACCTCCTTACAACATAAAGAAGGATTTATGAATTAAAGGGGTTAGCATGTGTCTTGTCAAGTCTTTTTTTCGATTTTATTCAAATTTTTTATTTTCTTGGTGTGTCCTACTCCCGAATTTAGTCAGGTAATTTGGGTCCCAAAATACCTGTCAAATTTGAGTACGAAGTACGTCGAAAGTGGTTCAGATACGCGGAGTTAAGCCCATTTGAGCGCAGGCGTACTAGCGGTACGTCGAGTATCAAATGGGTACAACGACAAAGTAGGTTAGCCGCTTGCGGCGTACGACTGCCGAATTTAGTCAGGTAATTTGGGCAGTACAACATGCCTTGACATTACGCGCGTCATGCTTAAAGTGAAGTGCCTTGGAAGGAGATTGCTATGCCGACCTACGAGTATAAATGTAACGCCTGTGGCAACACGTTCGAGGTATTCAAGTCCATCAAGGACGAGACAGTGCCGGACTGTCCTGAATGCGGGTCCAACGATGTTACACGGTTGATTTCCGCCACGAGTTTTATCCTGAAGGGCTCGGGGTGGTACATGACGGATTATGGTAACAAGCACTCACCGTCAACATCAAAGTCAACCTCAAAGCCTGTTGAGCATACCACACCGGAAAAGACAGGCTCGACAAAGGATAACGGGAAAGAATCAAAAGACTGAACAGGCTTGCTTTAATCCATGTTGACGGCCTTGTACATGGGGTCCCAGGGTGGCAGGACAACCGGCTTTTGCGACAGGGCCTTTAAAACTGATTTTGGAACCACGGATTTGGGCACAATTACGGCGTACACAAAGGTATCAAACCATTTCTTCGTCATTGTCCAATAGCCCTTGTCCCCGTATTTTGAGCCCCAGGAATTCTGGACGAGCCATTTCCTGACCTTGTTGTTCAATACATCCACGCCCACCAGCACCATGGCATGGTCGGGTACGCTGTCACCGTATGTCAAAAAGTCCTTCTTGGACATACGCAGGTTTACGTTAAACAGGGCGCCCAGGTCCATGGCATCGATCTTCAGCCAGCCCTTCTTCCTGACGTCAGCCTTGGTTACATCCGCACCGAACCAGACCGGGATGTCCTTCAGCACTGCTGCCTTTGCCGTTTTCTCCAGGATGTTTGCCGGTACGTTCACAAATTTCATGTTAGGACGGTCGAACATGTCGCGGTCATAACGTACCTGGTAGGCCTTCATATAGGGATGCACCGGGGCATCGGCCAGGTAAACAAAATCCTCCAGCCTGGTTGCTACAACCTTGCGATAGAAATCCATGGGCGTCATTTCCACGGGCTTGCTGGCCTGGCCTTTCTTGGTCTTGTACCGCCATATGAAATGGGTCGGCGGGGTCCCAAGGCTCATGGCGAGTACACGATAGACCTTGCCCAAAATATCCAGTTTCATTTTTTCCAGGTCCTTGTGTGATTTACCTGCTGCCACGGCCTTACGTAGTGCCCCTGTGCCCTTGCGCAGCAGGCGGTTGATCACGCGGTTCATATAGCGCGTGTTATGGCTCTGGGCGGTTTCAGGCATCGCGTACAGAGGTACCAGGCCGTATTTTGCAGCCAGGTCCACCACCATGTTCCACTGACCACCGTCAGAACAAGGATACTTCAACAGGAAGGCCAACTCGCGGTCCGTGACAGGCCGTTTCGCCAGTTTGATCATGGATTCCAGGAACAGGTTTGCTTTTTCCAATTTGTCATAGAAAAACAGGTAGTTATATGAAAACTCAAAATTACTCAATTTAAATTTTTTGATCATCACGGGACGCAATACATTCAAGCCGGCAAACAGCCAGCAGCGTCCCGAACGGGCCTGGTCCGTAACAGGTACGCGGTTTAATACGTGGGTAAAGACCTTGGGCACGTTAGCCGCCCTTTTGTCAACCGCCAGTTTGTCCAGCGATGTTGACTGAATTGCCCGGCTCAATGCCTTGGTTTGGACATCCGAACCCACAGAACGACTGAGGTATTTCAGGGTATTCGAGTCCAGTCCACCTTTTGCCATGGCCGGTACGGCCATCAGAACCAATGATACGAGGATCAACATTCGTTTCATAGCACACCTCCTGGAGGGCATATTACTGCCAAAGTGTTTGTGGATCAAGCGGTGGCCGGTGGCCGTTGACCTGGGATCGCCGGCATCCTGCCGGCATCTTAAATTGTCTTTGTATTTCAAACTATTACAAAACGGACAAATTTCCGAATTCGTCACTAAATCCATCAAATCAACACCCTCGGCCTCGCCTGATTTTTCCGTGGCCGATGACCGTGACTGACAACGTCGTAGTATTTTTTCATTAAAATTAAGGACAAAAATATATTTTTTTGTTAAACTTTACAGGTGCAATGTTGGGGAGTGTGCTATGCGTATTCGTATCCGCTATTTGATGTCAGGTATAACCTTGATGCTGTTGGGTATTGCAGGCTGTGGTGGTGGCAGTTCAACACCATGCCATTGCCCGGATGTGCAGTGTTCTGCCAAAGATGCATGGGATTCCGGTCAACTGCAGGACACATCCTACACGGACAGCATGGACGCCATTGGCCAGGACTTTATCGGTACACCTGACGAAAGCCAGCAGGATATACAACTTGACGGTGACATACCGCCCGGAGCATTCGGTTCGGCGTGTGCCTCCAACAGGGACTGCCAGAGCGGTTACTGCATAGAAACGCCGCAGGGTTATGTTTGCACCAAGACCTGCGTTACGGATTGCCCCAGCGGGTGGGACTGCAGGGCAACCATGGTAGGCCAGGACCTGGTCTCGATATGTATTCCCATAGGCGTCACCCTGTGCAGGCCGTGTAAACTGGATACACAGTGCGGCGGGGGCCACTGTATTAAACTGGAAAAACACGGTTATTGCGGCCTGGATTGCAAAACCAGCAAGGACTGTCCCAAAGGCTTTTCCTGCAAGGATGTGCAACCGTTCGAGGATATCGGCTTGGCCACGGTAAAGCAGTGTGTGCCTGATACCATGTCCTGCGAGTGCAATGCCCTTACCAAGGGAAAACAACGCATGTGCGAGAAAAAGAACGATTTTGGGACTTGTTTCGGATACGAAACGTGCGAGCCTGACAAGGGCGGATGGGTCGGTTGCGATGCACCTGAGCCAAGAAAGGAACAATGCAACGGCATGGACGATAACTGCAACGGAATCACTGACGAATATCCGACACCACCCAGTTATCCATGCCAAAAGAAGGTATCCGGTGTGGGTACCTGCAAGGGCATCTGGGAATGCAAAAACGGTGGTTGGGTATGCAACGCACCAACACCCACGCCTGAAAAATGTGATGGCAAGGACAACAACTGTGACGGAAAGATCGACGAGGCATGGCCCAAACTGGGCAAGCCGTGTTACGTGGGTATCGGGGCATGCACAACCATTGGATCGTATGTATGCAATGCCAAAGGCGACGGCGTGGAATGCAAGGGCACTCCCGGACAGCCGTCCAAGGAGAAATGCAATTACATCGACGATAACTGCAACGGCAAAACCGACGAGGACTTCAAGAACGCCGACGGTATCTATGCAAACGACCATTACTGTGGCAATTGTTACACCGATTGCACAAAACTGTGGGACCCGACCAAGGACCATGCGAACGGGAAATGTGTAATCGACAAGGGTATGCCCATGTGCAAGTACGATTGCCTGCCATCCTATGCAGATGCCGACGGTAATCCGGATAACGGTTGCGAACTGTATATCGACCCGGATGCGATTTATGTCAGCGTCCCTGCAAACAATGGCAAGGATAGCAATACTTGTGGTACATGGCAGGCCCCCTGTGCCACCATTAAATACGGGCTGAACCGCGCTTCTGCGTCAGGCAGACACAAGGTCTTGGTATCCGAAGGCATTTACCCGGAACAGGTCGTATTGAAAGATGGTATCAGCCTGATGGGTGGATACAATGCCGTGACCTGGGCCAGGGACCCAAGCAGCAATATCACGGTTATCCAGGGGGTATCGCCGTCGTCCCAAAAGAACAAAAAAGCGGTCATAGCAACCAATATTACCAAACACACCGAATTTTCCGGGTTTACGGTATATGGCGAAAATAATTTTTATCATGCGGTAAACCAGGCCGGTGGCAATTCCTATGGAATCTACGTGCTCAATTGTACCAGCGGATTGGTCATAAAAAATAACCTGATCTATGCTGGCCGGGGTTCCAAGGGTGCGGACGGTGCAAAAGGGGCGGATGGAGCAAATGGCGGCAGCGGCGGTAACGGGCTGAATGGGGCCGACCATTCGAATAGAGGTTCTTGCGGCGGATACGTTCGTCATGGTGGCGCGGGTGGTACGTCATCCTGTGGCACGGGAGGCGGAGCAGGCGGTAATGCGGTTTGCCCTCACATGAACAACCAGGAAGGTTCTGGTTCGAATGGCATGGGTACAGGCCATGGTAGTGCAGGAGCAGGCGGACACGACAGGTACCTGATAAGCGGTTACCCTTATGATTGCAACACGGCGAATACCGGAAGCACTATCGCTGGTGGTGCTGATGGTACCAACGGCGCCAAGGGTTCGGACGGCAACGGTGGCAAAGGGTGCAGCAATGCGGCTGGGCATGTAACGAGCGGTGACTGGACACCCGACAATGCTACAGCCGGCAGTTCCGGGACAAATGGTGCAGGCGGCGGCGGCGGTGGTGCAGGCGGAGGCCTTGACGCGGCATCGCAGGGATGCGGCGGCACGGATAGTTATGGTGCCACAGGTGGTGGCGGTGGTGCAGGCGGCTGTAAAGGCCTTGGTGGTCACGGTGGTTACGGTGGTGGTGCATCAATCGCTGTATTCGTGGCGTGGACAAAGGGCGGCACTCAGCCATCAGCGCCCGTTATTTCCGATAACATGATCATCCGCAACCAGGGAGGTGAGGGTGGCAACGGCGGCAATGGCGGCATAGGTGGTACAGGCGGTACAGGCGGCAAGGGGGGCCAGGCAGCCGGAACATATTCGTGGACTACAGGTAAAGGCGGACAGGGTGGCAACGGTGGCAACGGTGGCAACGGCGGCGGCGGCGGTGGCGGTTGCGGCGGTGCCTCCTATGGGATCCTGGTTCACGGCAGCGGCTCTTATTGCTCCAAGAACCAGTATGACCACCTTGGAGACGGCGGACACGGCGGTGCAGGCGGCAGCTCCAACGGCCACCCCGGCACAAAGGGGGCCGATGGTGCGGCATCGAATTGCAAGACCTTGTAAAAACAAACATTTCTTTTAATTTTATCGCGACATCACCATCTGCATGACCCCTGAAACCAAAAAACGTGTAAGGACATGGGTTCCTCTTGTCATAGTTCTCTTTGCTGTTGGTTCGTCCTTGATGGTAAAACAGCCCAGTTCGACCATATTTGCACTGGTCCCGCCCTTTGCTGCCATAGTGTTGGCCTGGGCCTGGCGCAGGGTGTTACTGGGCCTGCTGCTGGGCGTGTTTTCAGGCGCCCTGGTTATGGACCGATTGCATCCGGTCATGGCGACCGTTGATACGGCATGGGACCTGGTCACAAAAACGGCAATCGAACCGGACAGCCTGGAAATATTTGCATTTACCCTGCTTTTGGCCGGTATGGTGGGCATGATGATCCGCTCCGGAGCGGTAACGGACCTTGTAAACCGGCTGTCCAGGGTGGCCAGGGGGCGCCGGAGCGGCCAGGCCATCGTGGAAGTGCTTGGAATACTTGTATTTTTTGACGATTATGCCAACACCATGGTCGTGGGTGCTGCAAGCCGCCCCCTAACGGACCGGCTGGGTATATCGCGGGAGAAACTGGCCTACCTGGTCGATTCCACGGCCGCACCCGTGGCGTCCCTGGCCCTGGTGTCCACGTGGATTGGTATAGAGATCAGTTACCTCGCCAAGCAGATGCACTATTTGCACCAGTTTGCAGCCTCGGGTTATGGTGTATTTCTGCAACTGGTACCGTTTCGACTCTACTGCATATTTACCCTGTTCATGCTGACTATCATTGCGTGGACAGGCAGGGATTTCGGCCCCATGCTGGCCGCGGAACGGGCGGCCCGTCCCATGCAGGTGAACCAGGAAGCAGGCGCTGAAAGTCCGACTGCCTCATGGACCGGTGCTGCAGTGCCCGTTGTCGTGGTCCTGCTTGCGATCCTGGCCGCGTTCCTTATCGAAGGTGGCTACAGGTTGCACAGAGCGGTGGCACTGTTATCCCCGGGATATTGGCGGGATGCCTTTGTTGCGGTTGACAATTCGTCCCTGTTGCTGGTCATTGCATCCATTGCCGGGGCCATGACCGCTGCGTGCTTTGCCCTGTGCCAGGCCGGACTCGGACTGCGAGAAACCGTGGCTGCCGCATTGAAAAGCATGCGTACCATGCTGCCGGCCTTGGCCCTGCTGGTCCTTGCCCAGTCCCTGCGAAAGGTTACGGACACGGGACACCTGCAAACAGCACAGTACCTGACCGGCCTGCTCTCGAACCTGAACGTGAATATCGTACCCCTGTCCGTATTCCTGGTTGCCGCCCTGGTTGCCTTTGCCACAGGCACGTCATGGGGCACCATGGGCATACTGATCCCTGTGGCAGTGCCCTTGAGTGCCATGACCGTGGCCCATGCACATGCCGACCCCCGTTTGATCCTGGTTTCTACCGCCGCGGTCCTGGATGGCGCCGTGTTCGGAGACCATTGCTCACCCATATCCGATACCACGGTGATGTCATCTATCGGAAGTTCCTGTAACCACCTGGCACACGTGCAGACCCAGTTACCCTATGCCGTAACCACGATGCTGGCCGCCGCACTGGTCGGATATTTGGGGATTCCCCTGTTGGGATTGCCAGTATGGGCCGTGTACCTGGCAGGGGTACTGGTGTTGTTCGGTGTCGTATTCACCCTGGGGAAGGGACACTGAGCGTTGGCCGAGGCCGTGACCGCGACCGAGGCCGTTGGCCGTTGGCCGTGGAGCGCAGGCCGCCGGAGGGTGTTGATTTGATTGGTTTCGAAGCAAATCTGAGATCTCGAACATTTTGTAACATGTTGATTTTAAAGCCATTTAAGAATGCCGGCTGGAAGCCGGCGATCCCAGGTGGGGACTTTTTCAACAGCCTCCGCCGGCCTGCTTGTAACCTAGGTGTCTCGCCTGGTCTTTCAGCCGTTGACCGTGGCCGTGGCCGTGGTTTCCGGTTACCACGAGTGCCTTCCCGAAGGCCCGCAGGGCCGCCCCGCAGCAGCCGCAGGCTGCGTCCCGAGACCCGAAACCCGAAGCCGGAATTCAGTGGCCGTTGACCGTGGCAGTGCTTGTCACGGGTGTTTCAGACCTCCTGGGGTGTGTCTAAAAAATCAGGGAAATAGTCCCTCTTGCCGCGATTGCAAGGGCAGGCCGCTGCGCGGTTGCTTTGCAACCCTTGTCAAT
>WGCQ01000172.1 GCA_015493765.1 Deltaproteobacteria bacterium | reverse complement strand
GGCGGGATCCGGAAGAACCAAGATTTTCATGTGTGACCACGCATAATCTTGTGTACACGGCCAACGGCCAACGGCCACGGACTCGGCCACGGAATACGGATGTTAAACGACCCGGTTGGGGTAAAAAGTTAGAATTTTTGCAGGATTAGAGCCGGAAAACCCCAACTTACCGTTGATTCTTGGGGTATTTTCTTTTTTGCTACACTCTCAAGCCCTTACCTGTCAAGTATCCGAAGACATCGCAGTTGGCTCGTCCCCAAATTTACCTGGCTAAATTCGGGATTTATCGTCGCGTTAGTCGCAGTATGCGTCGTTGTGTCGCAGGATGGCCTTGCACGAGTTGGATTTGCAGTATATGTCGTCGTTGCGGATAAATGCCTTGCAGTCACTGGTCTTGCAATATATGTCATCCTTGCGGATAACGGCCTTACAGTCCTTGGACTTGCAGTATATGTCGTCGTGTCGAAGTACGGCCTTGCAGTCCTTGGTATCGCAGTACACATCGTTGTCACGTAACAGGGCCTTGCAGTCGCCGCTGTTGCAGTAGGCGTCATTATTGCGTATCAAGGCCTTGCAATCGCCTGAGGACCAGGACCGATAGCCCATCATCAACCGCGATGGCCTGGCCGTTGCCGATACACCAGCAACAATACCTGCCACCAGTACCGTTATCGCCATTAACCCATGAAAAAACCTGGTCATTACAACACCTCCCGGTTAACAAAACTATGAGACCAAGCGCATCAAACCGCCGCAATGTGGGCATATCACACGTCCCCTGGCGGTCTGGTGTGTAAACGGTATATTCACTCCGCAACGCGGACACATGTAAAAGCGTTTCCTGCGCCTGGTATCACGCCTGGGTGCGATTTTCTTGCGGCTCGTACCGGCCCGGGGCACAGGCTTGATTTCCGGCAGGTCCTCGTGCTGTACGCCCAGGGCACCATATACGAAATCCATCAATTTCACAGCCGCCTCGATGCGTTCACTCAGGTGATCTGATTCAGCATCCTCATCCTTGACGGACAGAGCCTCAACGCTTTGTTGCAGTTCAGCATCCGACTCATCCAATGCGGCCCACAGGTCAGGCAATCCCCAGGTTATATTGATTTTTATGGCTTTGGACATGGCCAGGGCCCTCAGGAATTTTTCGACCGCCTGCCTGGCATGATACAGTGCCATACTTGCCGCGTCCCCGCCATGGGCGGCCAGTTGCCTGGCATCCACGAGGTCATCCCAACCTTCGCTAAGCACTTCCATGAAATCATTTTCTTCCATGCACTACTCCTGTCCGCGTGTGGGTAAATCCCGATGAACCAGGTTGACAGCCATCCCGCCGTCTCGCAGGATTTCGGCCACCATCACGGCCATTGCCACTGACCTGTGTCGTCCGCCAGTGCATCCAAAGGCCACGGTTATGCCTGGCCGGCCCTCCCGGGCATGCCACGGCAGCACCATCAACAGGTATTCCACCACCTTTTCACGCATTTGCCTGGCCTCCGGTGATTGAATCACGTAGTCGCGCACCGCCTTGTCCATTCCCGTCTTTTCGCGCAGGTCCTCCACGAAATACGGATTAGGCAGGAACCGGCAGTCAATCGTGTAATCTGCCTCATCAGGCAGCCCCTTTCCATAGGAAAACGACATCACCGTAACCCGGATAGGGTGTTCATCCATATTGGAATACGCCTGTTGCACGGTCCTTTTTAATTCGTGGACATTCATGGCACTGGTATCGATTATCCAGTTTGCCCGTTCCTTGAATTCGGCCAGCATCCTCCGTTCCAGTCGGATTGCCTCCAGCGTGGTAATCGAAGGTGTTTGCAAGGGGTGCTTACGCCTGGTGATGGAAAAGCGACGCAGCAGGGTTTCGTTTTTCGAATCCAGAAACACCAGGTTGACATCGATTTTGCTGTCTGACAGTGTGTCGATTATATCACCCAGCCCACCCAGGAATGACATCTCACGCACATCGATTACAATTGCTATCTTGTCCAGGTTTTCCTGTTCCTGGCAAAGTTTCAGGAACCCCTCCAGCAGGCGCACCGGCAGGTTGTCCACGCAAAAAAAACCCACATCCTCCAATGCCTTGATAGCCGTGGATTTTCCGGAACCGGATACGCCAGTAACAATGACAAGTCTTAATGGATTATTCATCCCGAATACAGGGTTTGATGCCTATCCCTGGGCACCACGCTGTTTCCAACGTTCCTTCAACAGTTCCTTGCGTTTCAGCAATTGCCTTTCCAGTTTAGACAAAACGGTATCAATCAACAGGTCAATGTTTGTACTGCTTTCCACCAATTTTTCGGATCCCATAAACGATTCACCCAGGGCCTTGAGTGTCATGTCGAGCAACAGCCAGTTGTTCTTTTCCCTGGTCACCATGACCGTCAACGTCCCTTCCTCTGGTTTCAATACCCGTTCAAAACGTCTTTCGGTCTTTTCGGTAATCATGTCTTTCAGTCGTTGTTGGTACAGGCCGCGCTGTTCATCGGACTCGCCTTCCACAGCATTACCCTGTACACGGGACCCCTTTGCACCCGAGGGCTCCATGCCCTTGAAGGTAAACAGAAATTTCATACACATACCTCCGCTAAATCAATCCTTTGATCTTCTTTCGCCTACTCGAAGAAGCTATTTTCATTTTTGCGCGGTATTTGGCGACCGTACGCCTGGCAACTTTGATACCCCTGGACATCAGTATCTCGCTGATCTGGTCATCCGTTAGAGGATTTTTCGGGTCTTCCTTTTCTACCAAGGTCTTTATCATCGCCTGTACCGCAGTGGACGAAACGTCCGCACCATTCACACTTTCAACACCGCTGTTAAAGAAAAATTTCAGTGGTAACAGGCCGCGTGGCGTGTAAACATACCTGTTTACCGTGGCCCTGCTCACCGTGGATTCGTGCACACCGATGTCCTCTGCCACGTCCTTCTGCCTGAGCGGTTCCAGGTATCCTGTACCCTTGTCAAAAAAACGCCTCTGGAAGCGCACGATGCTTTCCGTAATCTGTTTCAGGGTTTGCTGTCTTTGCCTGATCGATTTGATCAGGTCCAAGGCCTTTTGTATTTTGGACCTGATGTATTCCTTTTCCTCAGGTGTGGAGGTCCTGGAACTCAACACCCTTTCATAGTAGGATGATATGCGTAATTTTGGCAACCCGTCATCGTTAACCACAACCCTGTAATCCTTGCCTTCCCTATATACGAATACATCCGGCGTGATATATCCGGGTGCCTCCGTGGACATGGCTGCACCAGGATGTGGGTCGAGTTGTCTCAAGGTGTTGACCAGTTTTATCAACGTATCCCTGTCTATGCCCAGGGCAGTCTCAATCGCATCGTATTTACCCGCCTCCAGAAGGTCTATGAAGTCCTCGACCAGGCGCAACAGCAATTTATTTTCAGGGAAGAAGGCCTTTACCTGCACGGCCAGGCATTCCCTGGCGCTGGTGGCTGCGCAACCAACAGGGTCGAATTCCATGATTTGCCTGCGCACCCTTTCCACCGTATCCTCGTCCACCTCCAAGGTGGCAGCGACATCGGCCGTGGTCAGGTCTGACATGTAGCCGTTCGCATCCAGGTTCCCAATAATATATTGGCCTATCTCCATTTCCTGTGGTGTGTTGTCGGACAGCCGCAATTGCCACAACAGGTGGTCTGCCAGGCTTTCCCCCTTACTTACTATCGTTTCAACCAATGGCGGCTCATTTTCCACATGCCTTACACCATTGCCCTCATCACCCCGCATCCTCGAGTAATATTCCATAAAATGCTGGCTGTCAAACTGGGCTATTATGGCATTATCCCCCGATGATTCCTTGGCCTCCTCGTGTTTTATTCGCTCCCGTTGCAGCCGGTCCAGGTGTTCATAACTCTTTTTTATCCGGTCTTCTAATAGTTTTTTTTCCTTTGCACTCTTTTTGTCTGTCTTTTCCTGAAGAGCTTTCTTTTTTTCGGCCAGGCGTTTGATTTCCTCTTTGGTTTCCTTGATTTTTGAGGACAAGGGTTCCTGGACTCCGATTTCAGCCTCCACCAACACAGGATTTTCCTTGAGTTCCTGTGATATATATTCCCGCAGTTCCAGTTGTGGCTTCTGTAACAGTTTCAAGAACAGTCGAAGCTGGGGCGATGCAACCAGTTTCAGTTCCTGTTTTTGCGTGATGGACAGCCTCTGGTCCTGTCGTAAGCCGATCGACACTACCAAACCTCCAAATTAAATTTTAACATTATTAATGGATACTGTAAACATGCAAGTTCATACGAGGGATCTTCGATGTGAGGTTATTTTTAGAACACGTTATTCATCAAACCGTTACAAAATCAAGGATCAAAATCATCAATTCTGATAAAACCCGTGTACAGGGGTAAGCATTTGATGATCATAGCGACGCATTTAGATGCATTTATCGCGTTTTTTGATATGCGTTGCATATCAAGGTTATATCGGCCCGGCAGGCAGGGATGCAAGATTTGAAACAGGCAAAGGCATGTCACAGTGGCTCGGGGTCGGTGTCGCCCGCAAGGGGTCTCGTACCGACCCCCTCGC
>WGCQ01000171.1 GCA_015493765.1 Deltaproteobacteria bacterium | reverse complement strand
CGCCGATACGATGGCATCCTGATAGTGGACGAGGTCTTTACAGGGGTCCACAGGACCGGGCCATTCCTGGCATGCCTGGGCATGGGTGTACAAGCTGACATCATCTGCATGGGTAAGGCCCTGGGTGGTGGTATGCCCATTTCCGTGACCGCTGCATTGCCCCGAGCACTTGCAGGCATGGGTACGGCCAAAAACGAGGCAATCCATACCGCCACATTCGTGTTTAATCCGTTATCAGCGGCCGCTGGCCTGGCCGTACTACGGGAAATCAGGCGGCTGGCACTGGACAACAGGGCCACAAAGGTCGAACACGCCTTCCACGGGTTCTTTGACTCCATACGGATACCCGGGGCAATCGCACGGATCCGCGGTAAAGGCGGCATGCTGGGTATTGAATTGCAGCCATGGGTGAGGCCCTCGCAAATCACCGGGCTGTTGCTGAGTTTGCGTGACCAGGGCATACTCGTTCTGCCCGCAGGGCCACGGGGCAATATCATTGAACTGACCCCGCCACTGGTAATCGATACCGACACGTTTATCCACGCATTGGAGGTAATTACAGGGTGCATAGCGGACATCAGGCAATAGCGAAACAAATAAAGGATTTAATCCGGCACGGTGGCCCGGGGGATGACAGGGAATTTCTGGAATGGTTGGCCCTGGTACTGAAACATCGGGGAGTCCGGGACGTGGACTGGTTACCCGATACTGGCTTCGACAATATGGCACGGCTGCCCATGGCCACGGAGGATACGTTCAAGCAAAACCCCCTGCCCCGTGAGGGCATGGCATTCCTGACCAGTGGTACCACGCAAAAACGACGTGGTGTCAGGCCTGTACGTGATTATGACCTGTACAGGGTGTCCGTAGAGCAAGGATTCAGTCGATTTTGCATGTACGAGCCACGGCCTGCCGTCTTTATTTCGTTGGTACCGTCGGCAAGGGCCAGGCCCGAGTCCTCGCTGTCGCACATGGCCAGTATCCTGGCTGAAAACCTGTTCGAAACCAGGCATTTTTTCAGGGAAACGCCTGACAAAATCCGGCATGACGCGTTGTGGAAGGCCCTGGAACTGGCCGATGCACCCGTATTCGTATTTTCCACCCAGGCGGACCTGAGCACCGTGATCACTCGCATGCAGGAGGCGGGCAAAACGTTTTCACTGCCCGAAGGCAGTCGCGTCATGTTTACAGGTGGGCCTAAGGGCCGCGGCGGGCAGGTATATAACATCGAACAACTGATTCGCATGTCGGCGAAATTACTGGACCTGGAAACCAGGCACGTGTTGCAGGAATTCGGCATGACAGAACTGTTTTCACAGGCCTATGACGTTCCGTCACAAACCACGGGGCCTCGATGTTTTCGCAGTGTTCCGTGGTTGCGAAACCTCGTGGTTGACCCTGGCAGCATGAAACAGGTGCCCCCGGGACAGGAAGGCCTGTTATTACACCTGGACCTGGCAAATTGCCTGTCCGAGCCTGTCCTGTTGAGTTCCGACATTGCCCTCAGGACGGACGACGGCTTTGTACCGCTCAGGCGTGTACCAAGTGCGTCCGTGAGGGGCTGTTCCCAGGATTCGGGTGAATAGCGCACTCCCGAATCCGGCCAGGTAATTCGGGGTACCAATCATGCATTGACAGCGCTTCCCTTGTGCCGCCTTATCAGGGAAATCACCAGGAAATAGGTTAATGCAGCCGCTATCAAGGCCCATATTAATCCACCGCTCAACAGTGCAATGGCCACCTCTGTCCCCAGGTGTGATATGCGTGTAAATTCCTTTTGCCTGACCAGCGTTGTGATGGTGTGCACGCCAATCCTGGATGCACCTGGGATCAGCAGCCTGCCGGTCCAGAATTCCAGGGCATAAATAGGCACAATGGTAAAGGGATTCATCACCCAACTCACACCATAGGCAAGGGGCCTGTTGATCCGCGGTACTATCACCATAAACAGGAACAACAACACACTCTGGACAGGCACTATAGGCAAAAATGCAACGAATACACCTACGGCGCAACCCATTGCGACCTCGGGCGGCGAGGCATTTGCAGTGAGTATGGTGTGAATGACCTGTTTAATCCTGTCCTTTATACGCATACCGACCTGTTATAATAAAAAGGCCCTGGGCAGCCCCGAATATAAGGTAACAATCGTGTCTTGTCCAGTGTCAACTTGCCGTAACCAACAGCTGCGACCATTGAGTGGCAGTGAAAAACGATGAAATACAACCGAATTTTCGGCGTCACAGGCAAATATGCGTCACAGGCAACACAACCTTTCTTATGGCAAAAAATTGGCGGTATGTGTTTGCAAATGCTACGATTATAAAGTGCGTGTGCTATTGACATTAGCGTTTGTGGCCATTGGTTGCGCCCCGGCCATGCAAGGTATATCCCCGCCCCCCGTTTCATTCGTCATGCCATTGGATTGCCCGGTACCTGAAACCGTTCCAGGCACACGCCACGAAACGCATCGACACCACAGGCGTACCCGTATTGCCAAAACACACAAACGCGGACTCAGGCCCCTGCTGCCGGCAATGACCATCCGGGGCAAAGACCGCACCGCCATACTGCGCAGGGGACTCGTGTGGGCCGCCAACCTCGTTTCCGGCATCAAGTCCTCTTTTGACGATGGCTCTTTTGCCGCATACCTCTTTTATGTGAACGACATTACCACTGCACGCAGGTTGGGACTGGGCCAGTGCCTGGAAAAGACCGCTTCGATCCCCGGACCCGTGGTAACAGCAGGTGACCTCGTTGTACTGGACGACTGCTCCACGGGCACGGATATAGGGGTCATCACCAGTGTTTGCCGCAAGGGCTTTTTTGTGACGAGTTACTGTACGGGTCGCGTGGAAAGCCGTTTCGTACAGGCACACACCATATCGACAAAACCGTGCAGCGGCCAAATTAAACTGTTGAAGGCCAGGATAAAGGGGTACAGGCGGGTTAGCGGTTGAACTGCTCCAGCACCCTTTGCAGGATCTCGCTGTGCACGTCCTCTTTGGGGGCTTCACCGTTGACGATCAGTTTATTTTCGTCAGCTAACAGGTCCAACGCCTTATGGTAGGCATCCATCACGTGCTGCTGGAAACCAAGATTTTCAAATATTTCCCGACCGGCGCCCCGCCCTTCTATGCGTGACATGGCAACCTCCGGGGCAACGTCCAAAAACACCACCAGGTCAGGCTGCACCGCATATTTGTTAATCGTCACCACCCAGTCCCACTCGGCATCCTGGGTCTGGTAGGCCAGGGACGAGTGCAGGTAACGGTCGCTTATAACGATAAACCCCTGTTTCTGCAAAGGCTTGATGAAGGTTTCGCAGTGGTCCAAACGGTCCGCAGCAAACAACAAGGCCAGGGCCTTACGGTCAAACATGGCATCCATCCCGGTGGCGTGCCTGCCGTTCACCCTGCCTGCCAGTATCTGCCTGATGAGCGAGCCAACCGGCCCACTGGTGGGTTCGCTGGACAGGACCGCGTTGATACCCATGTGCTCGAGCACATTTTGCAACATACGGGCCTGGGTGGTTGTACCAGCCCCGTCCAGCCCCTCAAGGGTTATGAATCCGCCCATCGCCTTCATCGCAACCTCTTTACCCTGAAGTTCCCCGGACACGAACAATCAAAGACATCATCGGATAAATCAGGATTGATTGCCACGCTTTTGTACCTGAACAGGATCACCTGGTTGGACCCCGTAATCCTGAAGCGCATCGGCACCAACACACCGTCTATCAACCGGAAATCGGTCTGCCTCACGTGGAAACGACGTGTCCCGGCATCAACACTGTATGAGACCACTCTCAAGGGATTCGTAGCCACGTTCATGGTGTACTTTACCGGGCCGGCATCGGACTTCAGCACCAGGCCGTCACCCGCATCGAATACGGCAGCCGCTCTTGGATTCGGACCGAGCCCTGCAAACAAGGCCTGAATGCCCGGATACGGTAACACCACCGGGATAAACTTCAGCACATGCACATTCCCCTCGATGCACAACCTTTTACCAGGTATCTCGTGGACAAAGTGTTCCTTGCATATCAACGTCAGGTCCAGCAGGTTGTCAGTGGGACTCCAAATCTCCAGACGCAGGTCAGCGCCCCTTGAAAACACCTCGAGCCTGCCTTTTCGGGCCGTGTGCCCACTGTACCTGGCAGCCCTCATCCTGACGTGGATTGCCTGGACCTTAGCCCTGGCCTGCAACAAACCGGAAATTACCCGGGCGGACCGCCCCTTGGACACCGGTTTTAATTCCCTGGTCACGGTACAACCGATTTGTAGTACAACCAATAGTACAATAAACGTTTTTAATGGTGTCTGCGCCTTCAGCATCAGGTGCCAATAAAATTTATGGACCACACAAAAGGTGCTTTACTGGGAATCTTCCGGTAGTTGCAGCATCTGGGCGATGTCCTTTTTAAACCCAATCTTGCCGTGTGCGATCTCGCGCAAGGCCTTGACGACCTCCTTGTTGTTTGAATCGATCAAGGGCCTTGCACCTGACAGCAACTGGCGTGCACGCTTGGATGCCAGCAGGACCAGTGCAAAACGATTCTGGATATTGTCCAGGCAGTCTTCTATGGTTACTCGTGCCATGTTTTACCTCGTTTTCAATGTCAGTAGTTTATGTCCGAAACATCCGGATTCACGTAATCGTGTGCAATCTTGCAGGGGGTGTTCTTTCCGGTCACGAAATTGATGATCGCAGGTTCCGTACCGGCCTCGTAACCCCTCCAGGTAATGGTGGCCACGGTCCACATGTCGTGCTGGTGCATCATGGTGCCGCAGCTCTTGGACATGGTGAACTCGGCCTTTTTCTGGCCGTAAATAAAAACCTTGATCGTGGGGTCGGAATCGCCGTACCCGTGGTCGTTCCAGTAGTGTACGCCAATCGTATATACGCGGCCGGTGTGCGGTACATCCAGGGTCAGGTTTTCGGGGCCCGCACCGTCCGTGTCGTCACGGTCCAGCGTTGGGTCGTCCTTGACGTTTGCATTCACGCTTTCCCACTGGGGATTTTTGTTTGCCCAATAGCAGTCATAAGGAATATTGAACCACGGGTCGGGCTTGCCGTCGCCGTCGATGTCGGGTCCGGTGGCAAAGGGATGCGTGAAATGCAAGTCCAGGTCCGAGCCCGCATCCGGCCCCTCATCGAACTGGTTGGAGTCCCCAGGCGTATTCCAGGTCAGTTCCACGTGGATACCACCCTTTGGAATTACCTGGACCGTCTTGCACGCCGTGGTGTTGCAATCCGGGTCATTCGAGCACTTGCCCGTGGTGTCACACACGTCCAGGCAATACTTGTATGTACCTGACACATTGACCTGGTGCGTCGGGTCCTGTGCCTCGGGGAATGGCAGCAACTGGAACTTGTTGTCCGGCGGCTGGTCCACAGACCAGTGATAGGATTTAATCTTACCGGACGAGGGTACGCTCTGGCCTCCGTGCAGGTGCAGCGTGGTCTGGGGCTGAGCCTCCTGGCCCTCGTCGATTACGATTACGGGCATGGGGCACGTTTGGCTGACGCCGTAACCCGTTATGGGCACATCCACCTCGCTTTGCATGGTTATCTTCAACGTGCCGGTGTCCTGGATGGGCTTGCCCGATGAATCCTGGGGACTTACGTCAACCGGCACGTAGCGCAGGATAAAGGTCTCGGACTGGTTTCCCGTACTGGGGTCAACGTGCAAGGTCAAAGGCTTGGCCTGAGTCGGCGGGCCACCGATGCTAAGCCCGCTGAAATCAGGCTGGAACTCCTGGGTCTTGCTGTCGATGCCGATATTCGTGATTACCACGTCCTCGGTACCTTCCGTGGACAAGGTCACCTTGATTTCACCGTTGGTCCCCACCTTCACCCCGCCGAATGCAATGGGATTAGGCGTAACCTTCAGCCTGGGGCCGTGGGCATTGCCTGTAATCGGAATATCCAGCCCCGTGTTCCTTGTCTTGGATGCGTTCGACACTATGGTCAGCGTGGCAAAGGTTGCATCGTTTGAGTCCGGGCTGAACGTTACGGTCCACTGGGTGGTCTGGCCGCTGTCCAGTACGATAGGATTCTGGAATTCCACGCCCGCCTCGGTGGGGGCACCCAGTTTGTACGTATGCAATCCGTTATTCAGTGAGAAAACCGGGTCACCTTTCAAATAGAACATGTAGATCTGCAGTTTGCCGGTACCGTTGTTTTTCAACGTGATTGTCTTGTCAGCGGAATTACCAGGGTTCACCTGGTCGAAATCGATCTCCGGCGGGTCCACCACGAGTTCCGGCTTGGGCTGTATATTTTTGAAAGTCAATACGAAATTGCGCGCTGACGGGTCGTCCTGGTTGTCGTTGATGATATAGACCTTGGTGGAGCGAACCTTCTCATCCTTGTACCTGTGGAACACCACCCGGAAAACAAGGCGTTCCGGGGCCTTGGCCGTACCTTCGCCAGGGGGCGAAATCTGGATGTTCTGTGCTGGCACCCCTTCCAGCCTGAAAGCCGGAACCTTCTGTTCTTCACTGGTAAGCGGCTGGTATTCGTTGTACACCTTCTGGATGGTCAGGTTTCCCGTGCCAGGATTGGTAATAACCACGGTGTACGTGGATTCGGAGCCCGGTGCAATACCCATGTCCACATCAACGGTCTGCCCGGATACCTTCTGAACGCCGTTGACCGCCACATTGATCTTGGACACGGTGCCCACACCAACATGTTTGCTTCCGCCACAGGCAAACAGGAATCCGGCAACGGAAAACAAAGCAATGATTGTTACTAATTTACGCATGCTAATGCTCCATACAAAGACTGTCATATTAGCATATGAAAAGGCTTTGACTTTGTCAAGCGATTTTGGGGCCTGAGGGATCTTCGATGTGAGGTTATTTTTAGAACACGTTATTCATCAAACCGTTACAAAACCAAAGGTCAAAATCTTCAATTCTGACAAAATACGTGTACAAGGGGATTAGGGTAAGCATTTGGTGGCCATAGCAGCGTATTTGCATGCATTTATAGCGTTTTTTGAATTGCAAGATTTTTTATTGATATGCGATGCATATCGG